>CBDUMS010000164.1:0-1806 GCA_965368405.1 uncultured Cyclobacteriaceae bacterium | reverse complement strand
AAAATGAACTTCGCATGAAAATGAAGGATGGTAGTTACCGTTGGTTCCTGGATAGTGGAGTTATTGAAAAGCAGGATGGTGAACCCGTTCTGGCAGTAGGAGCAATTATTGATATTAATGAAAGAAAAGAGGCACAGGCCAACCTAATAGACAATAATAAAGCACTCCTAAAAGCAAACGATGAACTAGATCGCTTTGTATACAGCGCGTCGCACGACATGAGGGCCCCATTAAGTACATTATTAGGTTTGATAGAAGTAATTCGCATGACTGATGATCCTTCAGAATATGATCGCTATTTCAAGATGATGATCCGACGCATTGGTGAGATGGAAGGCTTTATCACAGAAATTACCGATTACTCAAGGAATACACGCCTGCCGCTAGATTTGGTTCAGGTTGATCTTCACGACTTGGTTAATAAATGTATCGAATCCTTTCATACACTAGCCGATCAATCTAATGTAGCATTAATCAACGAAGTAACCCCTAAGCTCCAATTTAAATCTGATCCTACTCGTCTTAAAGTAGTACTTAATAATTTATTGGCGAATGCAATTAAGTATAATAATCAATCTTCAGACAATAAATATGTGAAGATTAGCGCTATGCAAGACAAAGAGATTTTACATATAAGGGTAGAAGATAATGGTGCTGGCATTGGCAAAGAGCATCAAGATAAAATATTCGATATGTTTTTTCGTGCAGCCGACGATTCTAGCGGGTCTGGTTTAGGGCTCTATATCGTTAAGGAAACTATTACCAAGTTGGGCGGGTCTATTGATTTCGAATCGGCCTTGAGGCAGGGTACGGCCTTTACTATTACACTTCCCGCTGGAAGTAATAAATAGAATTGTATCTTTGCAGCTCATTTAAAGATATTTCATTGAGCAAATTTAAAGATCTTGGATTATCGACCACGACGGTTGATGTCTTAGATAAACTTGGTTTTACCCAACCAACACCAATACAACAAGAAGCAATTCCTATACTCCTAAAGAACGATCCAACTGATTTTATTGGATTAGCGCAAACAGGAACCGGGAAAACAGCAGCATTCGGACTACCATTAATTGAGTTAATTAGAATGGAGGATAAGGTTACCCAAGCCTTGATCCTTGCTCCAACACGCGAGCTAAGTCAGCAAACAGCAAAGCAATTAAAGGATTTTTCTATAGGGCATAAATCCCTTCAAGTAGAAGTAGTTTACGGCGGCGCAGCAATTACTAACCAGATAAAAGCACTTAAAAAGACGGTACAAATCGTGGTAGCTACGCCCGGAAGATTACTGGATCTTGTAAAACGTAAGGCCGTTAACCTTTCCAACATACGCTATATCATCCTCGATGAAGCGGATGAGATGTTAAACATGGGATTTAAAGAGGATATCGATACGATATTATCATACATGGGCGAAGAGAAGTCTACCTGGCTATTCTCTGCGACAATGCCTGCGGATATTCGCAAGATTGTTAGAAAGTACATGGTTAATCCACAGGAAGTTTCTGTTAACACAAAAGAGATAACCAATATAGATATATCACATAAATATGTGATTACAAAGACCGGCAATAAGGTGCCGGCAATTCGACGTTTTCTGGATAGTATGCCGGAAATGCGTGGTATTATGTTTTGCCGAACCAGGAGAGAAACACAGCAGATTGCTGAGGACTTAAGTGCCCAGGGATATGGCGTAGAAGCTCTGCATGGTGATTTGTCTCAAGCTCAGCGTGATGCGGTGATGCGAAGATTCAAATCAAGATCGATGCAGTTGCTGATTGCTACCGATGTAGCCGCTCGAGGTAT
>CBDUMS010000163.1:0-1884 GCA_965368405.1 uncultured Cyclobacteriaceae bacterium | reverse complement strand
ATGTGACTTGAGGGAGCCAATAATCGAAAATATTAAGGAATCAGGGTCTATATATAAATAATAGAAGCCATCATAAAAGTAGGAGTGAATTTGATAAAAATGCCCCAGCAATAATGCAGCAAATCAAGGATGGAAGCAGTTAAAGATTATACGATATTTAGCAATAACCTATTCTGGGATGTGGACCCTGCTTCTATCGATTTTAACAAACATTCAAGATATGTTGTTGAACGTGTACTTACGAGAGGCAATCGTAAAGATTGGGAATCCCTGAAGAAGACTTATGGCAGAAAGGAGATCGGCGAGATTGCCTTGAAAATAAGATCAATGGATAAAAGAACGCTTAGCTTTCTTTGTACTTACTTTGATAAAAAGAAAGAGGATTTCAGATGTACCTAAAGGAAGTTTTAAGCTACGATACAGAAAAATTACTGTTTCAATTATCTGAATTACATGAACTTGCAAGATTCAGCCTAGCAGGAGGAACAGCGTTGGCTATTCAATTGGGTCACCGCAAGTCGATAGATCTTGATTTCTTTACTTCACAAGACTTCAGTTCAAATGAACTATTAGAATTAATAGAGCGTAAATGGAATGTTCATGATGTTTTCCTAGACAAAAATTCTGCTTCTTGCTGGATGAACACAACTAAAGAACGAGTTAAGGTAGATTTTATAAAAGATGCTTACGCACGTATTGGAGAATTAGTACAATTTGAAGGGTTAAGGTTATACCCAATAAAGGACATTGCTGCTATGAAATTAAATGCAATTACGAACAGAGGTGCTAAAAAAGACTTCTATGATATCTATGCATTATTAGAAGACAGCCCTCTTACGAATTTACTAGAGTTGTATGAAGCAAAATATGATAACAGGAATAGCTTTGCAGTTATAAAAAGTTTAAGCTATTTCACCGATGCCGAAGCAGAGCCTTCTCCAATTCTCTTGTCAGATGCTTCCTGGACTGCCGTTAAAGACAAAATAAGGCGAGAAATTTCTATGCTTTGATTATTGTTACCATTCATTTAGTTTTCTTTGTTCCTGAAAAGAAACTATGAGTGAAACAAAAATTATAAACACCGCTGTCCTGGTAACCGGCGGTGCCGGCTTTATAGGCTCTAATCTGATTGAGGTACTCTTGGAGCAGAATAATAAGATAACTTGTCTGGATAACTTTTCCACTGGAAAACGAAAAAATATTGCCCCGTTTTTAGATAATTCAAATTTCACGCTTATCGAAGGAGATATTCGCGACTTAGCGACCTGCAAAAAAGCAGTGGCGGGAAATAGTATTGTACTGCACCAGGCTGCGCTGGGTTCTGTACCGCGTTCTATTAACGACCCGATAACCACCAACCAGGTAAACATCGATGGTTTTCTGAATATGTTGGAAGCATCTAAGGATGGCGGTGTAAAACGCTTTGTTTATGCGGCCAGCTCATCTACCTATGGCGACCACCCCGGTCTGCCGAAGGTTGAGGATCGCATTGGCAAGCCACTCTCTCCGTATGCGGTAACCAAATACGTGAACGAGCTTTATGCCGATGTTTTTGCGAAAACCTACGGCTTAGAGACCATTGGTCTGCGCTATTTTAATGTATTTGGGCCCAGACAAGATCCCGATGGAGCCTACGCTGCGGTAATTCCTAAGTTTATTAAACTTTTGGTCGAAGGAAAATCGCCTGTAATAAATGGCGACGGCACTCACTCTCGCGACTTTACCTATATCGATAATGTGGTTCAGATTAACCAGCTGGCGGCTATTGCTACCAATCCCGATGCCATTAACCAGGTTTATAATGTGGCCTATGGTGAGAACACTAATCTAATTGATATGGTAGCCGCAATGAAAGAGATTCTATCGAAAGAGCGTCCTGAATTA
>CBDUMS010000162.1:0-1951 GCA_965368405.1 uncultured Cyclobacteriaceae bacterium | reverse complement strand
AACCACAACAAACCCTGAAAGGGTGACATAGTTTTAGAAAGCAATCAATGAGATACACGAACCCCGAAGGGGTGACCGTTTCATAAAAAACAACAGTAAGAAAGCGATCAACCCCGAAGGGGTGAAATTCTTCTACTCGATCCAATCAAATAGGTATTTATCGTCGTGTTCGATATTATACTCCTGCAGAAATTGCTTGTATTCTTCCTTAAATCCTAGTTTACGATGATGCTCTTCCTGATTTTCAATATATCGGTATACGGCATCAACCTGACTCTCAGCATAGGAAAATGCTCCATAGCCTTCCTGCCAAGCAAACTTTCCTACAACCAGCTTTTTCTCATTTATGAATCTCGTCGAGTTATTCTTAATATCTCTTGCTAAATCAGAAATACTCATAGACGGCTTGAGTCCAACTAAAATATGAATGTGGTCACCAACCCCATTAACAATAATTGGTTTCTGGCCCTTATTCTTAATAATCCCCGCGATATACATGAACACATCCTCTCGCCAGGATTTAATAAGCAAATTTTGCCTCCCCTTAACCGCAATTACTAATTGAATATAGATTTTAGAATAAGTCCCTGCCATTTATTAATTCATAACCTCCTGCAAAACCTTGCATATTCTATTTCCAAATTCTTCAGCCTCCTCATCAGTCCAGGTTGCACGGACGCCCAAAGAAATCAAACGTCCAACAACTTCCTGCGATTTTGGTAACTCAAGATTCTGATAATCCTGAGGAGCTCCTAAATGATGAATCGCTAATGGTGCTGTTGAAGTAAGTGATTTGATATGATCCCATTGATTGATGAAATGATACATATTAGTGAACCAGTAATTCATGCCACCAATACCCGCTTCAGCAAACTTCTTAACCGCTAATTGAGCTATTTCGGTTGAAGGTAAAAAGTAATTTAGAAAAGTACCTGAATCACCTTCAGGGTCCGGCATGTGTCGAAAAGTAACCCCTTCAACCTGACTAAGCTTATTCTTGATTATTGCCTTGTTCTTTCGCTTGTTATCTCGAATAGTTTCTATCTTCCGCATTTGTGCGAGACCAACAGCCGCGTGCAACTCGCTAATCCGGTAATTAAAGCCTAGAAATGGATGAGTCTCCATTCCCCGATTATCACCCATATGACTATGGCCATGATCTGAAAAATTATCTGCCTTCCTGTAAACTTCTTCATCGTCAGTTACGAATAGACCACCCTCTCCAGCCGTAGTGATCTTAAAAAAATCAAATGAATATGCTCCTGTTCTCCCAAATAATCCTACGGACTTCCCTTTGTAAAATGCCCCAAGCGCCTGTCCGGCATCTTCGACAAGAGTTAAGCCTTTTTCATTACAAACTGCCATGATTCCTTCCATATCGGCTGCCGCACCACACATATGTACCAAAAGAACGGCCTTTGTCTTCTCTGAGGTCGCACTACGGATTCCTTCAGCACTTAAACATAAGGTTTCATCAATTTCGGCAAAAACGGGTAGACCGCCAGCAAATAAAACCGCTTCAATTGTAGCGATATAAGTAAAAGGTGGCACTATCACTTCATCACCGTGCCCGATTCCAGCAGCGGCAAGTGCTGCAGCGACGGCTGTGGAACCACTTGAGACTGCATGCGCATAATTGGCCCCAGTGAACTTACAAACTTCAGCTTCTAGCTCACGAGCCTTCCACATCCCCTGACGCAGATCGTCATGATTATACCTGAATAAGCATGTGGTATTTAAAACATCATTTACTTCTTTTCTTTCTTCGTCTCCGAAAAGCTCCATTCCAGGCATAACTGTATCTTTAATGAACAATAATTCTATTTAACAGAATCTATGATTCTATCGCTCAAAGATACAAGTTTCTAGGATTCAGATATGTTTTAGAAGGTCACTTTTAGCAAGGAATCCCGGACCTTTTCCATTAACCAGGTCGGTGTAGACGTTGCGC
>CBDUMS010000161.1:0-2510 GCA_965368405.1 uncultured Cyclobacteriaceae bacterium | reverse complement strand
GATCTACTTTAGGACTTCGACTTAAACTGGCCATTTTAACCTTGCATGCCGATTATACTTTCCGTGAGTATAATACGCTTACAACGGGAATTGGCTTTAGTTTTAGGTAGGGATTATTTTCCTTTATAGTGAGGTGGGCGTTTTTCCACAAACGCTCGCATTCCTTCTTTTTGATCTTCGCTGGCAAAAGCGAGGTAGAAATTTTTGCGTTCGAAGTTAAGTCCCTCATCAAGGTGGGTTTCAAAAGATCGATTAACAGATTCTTTGGCTAGTTTCGCTGCGATAGGAGACATCTGGGCAATTTGTTTAGCCAGATTAACCGCTTCCCTAAGATATAACTCGATAGGAACTACTTTGTTAATTAATCCGTAAGAAAGAGCTTCTGACGCATCGATAAACTTACCCGTTAACACCATCTCCATAGCCCGTGCCTTGCCAATAGCATAGGTCAGGCGCTGCGTGCCTCCTGCACCCGGGGTAACCCCAATCTTAATCTCAGGCTGACCGAATTTAGCTGTTTCAGAGGCTACGATCATATCGCAGGTCATGGCTAATTCACAACCACCACCAAGCGCAAAGCCAGAGACCGCCGCTATTATGGGCTTTTTGGTACGCCGAATCTGATCCCAGGTACTGAACTGATCGATATTAAGCATATCTATAGCCGATTTATCTGCCATCTGTTTAATATCGGCGCCGGCGGCAAAGGCCTTTTCATTCCCTGTTATAATAATTACCCGTACCTCATCATTTTTATCCATCTCTTGAAGGGCATCACGGAGCTCAGACATCAATTGCATGTTTAAAGCATTGAGATCTTTAGGGCGGTTGAGTTCTAATAAGGCAATGTGTGGTTCGTAGTTTGCGGTAATCTTAATTAAAGCCATTTTCGTTTCTTTAAATATCGTAGTATTCAAAGATAAGTATAGCTTTGTTTTATTATCAATCGTTCTACCAGTAATGAAAAAAATCTTATTTGTCTGTTTGGGTAACATTTGCCGATCGCCATTGGCAGAAGCCCTATTTAGAAAACATGTTACCGAGCGAGGCTTAGCAAATGAATACCTCATCGATTCTTGTGGAACCGCTGATTATCATGTAGGCCACGAACCCGATAGTAGGAGCCGGGCGAACGCCAAAGCCAATGGCCTTGAGTACACCCATAAAGGCCGCCAAGTACAGCTTGCTGATTTCGATGAATTCGATTGGATCATCCCGATGGACCGAAGCAATAAATCAGATCTCGAGCGATTGCAGCAGGGAGGTTCTGCCAGTATTTCACTCATGCGCGATTTCGACGACCAGAATACCGGTGCCGATGTGCCCGATCCGTATTATGGCGGCGAGCAGGGGTTTCAGAATGTATTCGAAATATTAGATAGGTCAACGGCAGCACTGCTCGATCATATTGAAAATCGATAGTCAGTACTGCTGAATCTTATTTTCCTTAAAACTTTAAGGTTAAACCAGCCATAAAGTTGGTGCCTGCCTGTGGATAAAAGAAATTTTCCCTGATCTCTGCACCACCACCGAGGTAACCATACGTGTAGCCATTCGCTTCATAAAAATTATTGAAAACATTGTAGACAGCTACATTTATACTTAGCTGTTTCATGCCTAGTGCTATAAAGCTATAATTGGCTCTTATGTCGCTAATGTAGTAACCATCGATCTTGCGCGTTTCATCAGAAGTATTATCCAGATATTGCTCACCGACATATTTATGTACCCATGCCAGGTTTAGCCCTTCAATTGGTGTATAGCGTATCGTGCCACCAGCAATAATTTCTGGAGAAAAGGAAATATTGGTGTTTTCGAAGGTTCGTTCAATGATATTAAACTCATCCCAATTCGGACCATAATCGTAAAGGGTTTCCGTATAAGAATCAATAATATTTTTACTAAACGTAGCATTTGCCGATAGCATAATCTTCGGGGTAAACTGGTATCCCATATCAAGCTCTATTCCGGCGCGATAACTTCTGGGAACATTAGCCCGCAAAGAGGCGCCAACATCGTTTAATTCCCCGGTTAGCACCAGCTGGTTTTTGTAACCCATGTAATAGAAATTAGTGTTCATTTGTAATTTCGATTTGGTCTTCCGAAAACCAACTTCAATATCGTGTAAAGTTTCATGGGTTGGGGTAATGCCGTTGGTATTATCGATAAAATCGCTTCGTGCGGGTTCTTTATTTCCCACAGAATAACTCGCATATATGCTTTGGTTATTATCTAAAAAGTAGGTTAATCCAACTTTAGGATTTACGAATTGAAAGGTATAATTATTATCCAGAAACTGCCCATCATTATCTAAGCCATAAAGGGTATAATCGATTCCGCGATACTGAATATCTGCAAACGCGGTTAAATCCTTGGTTAAATCGAAGGATCCTTTGGCATAGATATTGAAATCCGTTTTAAGTCCGTTATTATCGTAATAGCGATCTCTTATTTTAGCATTGCCACTAACCTCCGCCCATATGATTTCCCCGAAATGGTCACCGTCATAT
>CBDUMS010000160.1:0-2564 GCA_965368405.1 uncultured Cyclobacteriaceae bacterium | reverse complement strand
AAACTTTTTCTTCCTCCTCCTTTCGATTTAATTCTAAAAAATTCTATTTTTGCAATCCATTTTAAGGATGGAAAAGTGATTGACCCATGGTGTAACTGGCAACACGTCTGGTTTTGGTCCAGAAGAGTTCAGGTTCGAGCCCTGATGGGTCAACAGAAAAAAGAGGCTGTTTCATTTGCCTTCTTCATCCTGAACTAGTTTCAGGATCTGAAGATTATGATGGTAGAGATTCTGAAATAAATTCAGAATGACTATTCATTCAATGAAACAGCCTCTTATTACTTAAACAGTAAACCAATGTCGAACGTCAAGATTTTTTCAGGATCCAACAGCAAATATCTTGCTGATAAAATAGCGCAAGCTTTTGGTAATCCTCTTGGCAAGTCGGTATTCCAAAAATTTAGTGACGGTGAAATGTCTCCTTATTATGATGAGTCAGTAAGGGGATGTGATGTCTTTATTATCCAAAGCACCTTCGCTCCTGCCGATAACATTCTGGAATTACTCTTGTTAATTGATGCGGCAAAGCGCGCCAGTGCTGAAAGCGTTACTGTTGTGGCTCCCTATTTTGGGTATGCCCGACAAGACAGGAAGGATAAGCCCAGAATTGCTATTGCTGCCAAACTTATGGCAAATTTGATCACCGCAGCTGGAGCTGACCGAATTATGACCAGCGATTTACATGCCGATCAAATTCAAGGGTTCTTCGATATTCCAGTAGATCACTTCGATGGAACCTCAATTTTTGTCCCATATCTAAGATCTTTAGAATTAGACAATATCCTTTTTGCATCGCCAGATGTTGGAGGTGTAAAAAGAACGCGCAATTTCGCCCGTTTTTTCTCGGCGGATATGGTAGTTTGCGACAAACATCGAAAGCGAGCAAACGAAGTAGCTTCCATGCAGTTAATTGGGGACGTTACCGATGCCAATGTAGTACTAGTAGATGACCTTATTGATACAGGAGGTACTATAGCTAAAGCGGCCAAGTTAATCATGGACAATGGAGCACAGTCGGTACGCGCAGTATGTACGCACCCAGTGTTGTCGGGTAAGGCATATGAAAATATAGAGAATTCAGCATTAGAAGAGTTGGTTGTTACAGACACCATCCCTTCAAAGAAAAGTGATAAGATTAAGGTGCTTACCGTATCTAATCTATTCGCGAAAGGAATTAGAAAAATTCACGATCACGAGTCAATCAGCTCGTTATTTATTAGGTAAACAATTAATATAAATAAATAATTATTATGAAAACTATTGAGATTATAGGGTATAAAAGAGCAAATCTCGGTAAGTCAGATGCTAAAAGATTAAGAGCAGAAGGAAATGTTCCTTGTGTACTTTATGGAGGCGATCAGCAAATCCACTTTTACGCACCAATGATTTTATTCCGAGAGCTTGTTTATACAAGAGATGCACACTTTGCGCATATAAATATCGAAGGAGAACAATTTGAAGCGATCCTTCAGGATATTCAGTTCCATCCGGTAAGTGAAATCATTGTTCATGCCGATTTCCTTCAGTTATTCGAAGGCAAGCCTATCAGAATGGATATTCCTGTGAAATTAGTTGGTGTTTCTCCTAGTGTTATTGAAGGAGGAATTCTGGTTCACAAACGTAGAACATTGAGCGTATTGGCCCTGCCTAAGAACATGCCATCGCACATCGATGTAGATATATCTGGACTTATTTTCCACCATTCTGTTAAAGTACAAGATGTCGAGGAGAAAGATTTCGAAATTTTAGATACAAAAATCGCATCTATCGCGGTAGTTGAAGTGCCTAGAGCACTTAAGACCGCTGAAGAAGAAGAAGCTGAATTACTTGAAGGTGAAGAGCTTGAAGGTGAAGAAGGCGAAGAAGGAGCTGAAGGAGCAGCTGAAGGCGGAGACGCACCTGCACCGGCTGAGGGAGGAAACGAATAGTTCTTCTAAAACAAATTTTAAAGGCTTTCCCGTTTGGGAAGGCCTTTTTTATTGTCTGCAGTCGATAGGATGAACACCTAAGAATATCAATTTAATTACATTTGCGATCATGAAATATCTCATAGTTGGTTTAGGAAACATTGGTTCAGAATATGAGCTCACCCGCCATAATATCGGATTTTTGGTTCTGGATCAGCTTGCTGAAAAGCAGAAAGTAAACTTTGAGCCCGCTCGCTATGGCGATCAAGCAATGTTCAAATACAAGGGTCGGTCAATCTATATGATAAAGCCATCGACCTATATGAACTTGAGCGGAAAAGCTGTAAACTACTGGCTCACCGCCTTAAAAATCCCCAAAGAACAACTACTGGTGGTTGTCGATGATATCGCTATTCCGTTTGGTAACTTAAGAATGCGACCAAAAGGTTCGGATGCCGGGCATAATGGTATGAAAAGCGTTGAGCAATTAACCGGAGGCAATAATTATCCGAGACTACGTTTCGGAATCGGCAATGATTTTCACAGCGGCCAACAGGTAGATTATGTTCTTAGCCGATTTAAACCAGAAGAATTTGATGCCCTGCCGGAAAAAATGGATAAAGCCAGTGAGATGATCCTCTCCTTTTGTACCATTGG
>CBDUMS010000159.1:0-2566 GCA_965368405.1 uncultured Cyclobacteriaceae bacterium | reverse complement strand
CATAGTCGGAATGGGAAAGGGTGCTTTAGATTTGGTTACTTTCTATTCTGAGCGGATTGAAGAATCTGTTAGTTTACCTATTCTCTAAACATTCCTGCTTCAAAAAGATTCCTCCTTCGTCGGAATAGAAAATCTAACCGATGTATACAGTTATATCATTGAATTTTCCTTTTCCATTCTGAGCAAAGCGAAGCCGTGCCTGCGGCAGGTAGGAATCTATAGGATGTACTAGAACGGATTAGGTTTATTATTTATCGGAATAAATAAGAGTTTACGAACAACTAATTGATTAAGTTATCTATGATAGAGATAATCCGGAGGCCACTCCATAACTTCATTATTAAGAAACTTTAGTTCTGGGTTTTCCTTTTTTATCAGAGCTATCTTCTTTTCTCTCTTCCAACCCTTTATTTCCTTTTCTCGATAAATAGCATCATTGATGTACTGAAACTGCTCAAAATGCAATGATATCTTCCTGCAAATGTTTTTGGTAAGCCTCTATTTGAGTAATGCTCCACAAGGCGCTGCTCTAAATTATTGGTTCTGCCGGTATACAGAACACTTTTGGAATAGTTAGTAATAATATAAACGTAGTATGTATGATTCATAATCGTGAACCACTTTAGTTAACACCCCCCCTTTACCCAAACAACTCCGTCTGCTTACTCGCCTCCTGAACCATAGACTCTTTAACCGACTTAAGCACCTTGGCTTTGGTACAATAGGCAATCTGGTAGTAGGGGACAAGCCCATCCTCGAGGTTATACTTGTGCAAAGTGCTGGTTATATTATAACCGAGCTGTTTGATTTTTGCGATATACGCCTTAACCACGAGCATGAAAAAGGATGTGTCGCTCTGTAGCGTTGCGCCTTCAGCGAGACGAGCCCAGGACGATCCAAAAAAAGCGTTTAGCTGCTCGCGCTCCTCCTCGAGATAGAAATTATAATTATAGTATGGAGTATGCACGAATGAATTAACCAAGACCAAATCCATATCCATCGCAGATAGCAGCTCCATTGTTTCGAAATCTAAATCAAAGGATTGCATATCAATAATACACAAGATAGCCGTTGGACTCTTGCCAATTTTTTCCGGAAGATACGGGCTAAGCTTGTCGACGGTCTTATTAATATCACCATCAATAACCATCGTATGCTTCGAAGGGTAATGCTTGCCGATTCGGACCTTTAACGATTGGGCGAAATCAATATTCTTTTCACAAAATATATAACGCTGAAAACCTTCCTCCATTCCCAGAATAGTTAGGGGCGTACTGTTAGCGTACTGGTCGGTATCCGTGAAATTGACCATTCCTGGGCCTGAACCAATGTATACCAGCATCTTGGTTTTGTTCCTTAAGTCAAAACGCCGTTGGTAGGCCTTAATATAGCTTTGTATTATTCCAAGTTTATCCTTATACCACGGGTCTACCTTTAGAACAGAAAAATTATCAGGAGATGCTAAATCTTGCTTTTTCGAGCGTCTGTTGAACATAAAATCGGCCAAGAAGGTTGTTCAAAAATAATAACTTTAGGAAGATGATTTTAACTTTTCAAAGAATTTTTCCAGCTAAAAAAATCGTAATACTTTATTAAATATTGATTTTCAGCTGGTTAGAATAAATGGAAAAAGTTACGGTTTAATCTGTATTTAATATTGATAAGAAATGATTAAGATTCATCCAATATCCCTTTAGTTAAGTCTAGCTACTGTTGTAAATTGCAGGCTTAATATTTATTGAATGGATTATCTGGAAGCACTAAATGAACCGCAGCGAGAAGGGGTGTTAAACACCGAAGGACCTACAATGATAATTGCAGGTGCCGGTTCGGGGAAAACACGCGTTTTAACCTATCGCATTGTCCATTTGATAAAAAGTCAGCAGGTCGATCCATTTAATATCCTTGCGCTAACCTTTACGAATAAGGCAGCCGCCGAAATGCGCCATCGGATTGAAACCGTTATTGGAGCAGAAGCAAGGAATATCTGGATGGGAACCTTCCACTCTGTTTTCGCTCGTATCCTGAGATCGGAGGCACATGAGATTGGCTACCCCAGCAACTTCACAATATATGATACCGATGATTCGAAAATGCTGATTCGTACCATTGTGAAGGAGATGAATCTCGACGATAAGTTATACAAGGCGAATGTGGTTTATAACCGAATTTCCGGGGCTAAAAATCGCTTAATATCGTGGAAAGAATATAATAATAACCCGGTCTATCAGGCCGATGATGAGTCTGCATTGCGACCAAAGATCGGAGAAATATATAAGGAGTATTACCATCGTTGCTTTAAGGCAGGGGCCATGGATTTCGATGATTTGCTCTTTAATACCAATGTGCTCTTTAGAGATCATCTGGATGTTCTTAATAAATATCAGCACCGGTTTAACCATGTATTAGTAGATGAGTTTCAGGATACCAATATCTCACAATACCTTATTACCAAAAAGCTATCAGCTGTTAACCAAAACATCTGTGTGGTTGGCGATGATGCTCAAAGTATTTATGCCTTCCGTGGCGCCGATATTCAGAACATCTTAAACTTCGAGAAGGACTA
>CBDUMS010000158.1:0-2641 GCA_965368405.1 uncultured Cyclobacteriaceae bacterium | reverse complement strand
CTCCTTATTATTAACAGTTATCGTCAGTTTTTTATTAAGATAGAGGCCTATCAATGAGTCCCGCATGGGTTGTTTCTCCTTCTCGTCGATAACCAAGCTAACTGCAAACTGTTTATAGAGAGCTGCCTCTAAATCATCAATAAATACCCGCTGCGAAACCTCGAGCGAGTTGTCTTTTTCACTATAAACTACCTCACAAACACTTACATGAAAAGGGTGTAGTAGGCTCCCAAAAAAGGAAATACTTAAAATGAAAAAGTTAATCATAAGGATTGCTTATGGCATTATATAAACGGTTATTATCTCTCCAAAATTATACATTATTATTGCAAGCTGTTGAAAATTGCTGCTGTTGGAAACATTTAAACTTTTTTTTGGTCTTGGCCTCGAACACATTGTAGACATCCACGGTTCGGATCATATACTTTTTGTGATCGCACTCACGGCCCTATTTACAATTAGTGATTGGAAAAAAGTACTTATCCTGGTAACTGCTTTTACCATAGGTCATTCTATAACACTTGCCTTAGCAACCTTAAGAGTAGTTAATTTTAATTCAGATCTTATAGAATTTCTTATTCCTGTTACTATTTTTCTTACCGCCTTCTTTAACCTATTTCGACATAAAGGAGCTGGCAGGCCCATGAAGGCTCAAATCAACTACTACTTTGCAATGTTTTTTGGCTTGATTCATGGCTTAGGGTTCTCAAATTATTTAAGAAGTCTATTAGGGACTGATAAAACGATACTGACTCAGTTATTGGCATTTAATATTGGCTTAGAAATAGGACAACTTATTATAGTCGTGCTATTTTTAATTGCCTCGATACTTATTGTCGACTTGGGCGGTGTTTCTAAAAGAGATTGGCGCCTTGTAGTTTCGGCAGGGGTTGCCGCAGTAGCATTAACAATGATGTACGAAACAAAGTTTTGGTAATTAATACATAAATAAAATGAAAAGAGCACTTCCGTTCCTTTTGCTAATCATTGCATCCTCTAGTGTGGTTGCACAAAATTGGCAGGGTAAATTTGAACAGCTGGGTACAACATTACCCACTCCAAATGAATATCGCACAGCATCTGGTGCACCGGGCCAAGGTTATTGGCAGCAAAAGGCCGATTATGTTATCGCTGTAACTCTCAACGATGAAGCGAAATCTATATCTGGCAGCGAAACCATCACCTATACGAATAATTCGCCCGATCCGCTAACTTACTTATGGGTACAGCTCGAGCAAAATATGCGAGCAAAGGATTCTAACACTCAGAAGATAAGCGAAAACAGCATTAAGGAAAATGAAATATCTACCAAGAGTTTTCAGAGCAGCATTACTGGTGTGGAGGATTTCGATGGCGGCTATAAGGTTCACAGCGTAAAAGATATGGATGGCAACGCACTACCCCATATAATTAATCAAACCATGATGCGGGTAGATATTCCTGTCACCTTATACAAAGGAGATCAATATTCTTTTTCTATTGAGTGGTCGTATAATATTAACGATAGGATGCAGCTGGGTGGCCGTAGTGGTTACGAACATTTTCCGAAGGACGGTAACTCAGTCTATACCATTGCGCAGTTTTTCCCTCGCATGGCTGTTTACAGTGATGTATACGGGTGGCAGAACAAACAATTTTTAGGACGTGGCGAGTTTACCTTACCGTTTGGAGACTATGACGTCAAAATTACCGTTCCTGCCGATCATGTAATTGGTGCAACCGGTACTTTGCAAAATGCAAAAGATGTTCTTACCAAAGATCAGTTAAAGCGATTTGAGTTAGCCAAAGCAACTTTCGATGAGCCCGTAATTATTGTTACCCAGGATGAAGCCATAAAAAGAGAGCAAAATCCAACGACAAAAACCAAAACCTGGCATTATAAGGCAGATATGGTAAGAGACTTTGCCTTTGCCAGCTCACGTAAATTCATCTGGGATGCTATGGCTGTTCAAATTGGCGATAAAACCCCTTTAGCGATGTCTTATTACCCCAAAGAGGGTAACCCACTTTGGGAAGAGCAGTCGACTATTGCTGTAAAGAACACCTTAATTGGCTATTCGAAGCGTACAATTGATTATCCTTATCCTGTAGCTATCTCTGTTCATGCCGCCAGTATTGGTATGGAATACCCTATGATCTGCTTCAATTTTGGCAGACCAAATGAAGATGGAACTTACTCCGATCGTACAAAATATGGGATGATCTCAGTAATCGTTCATGAGGTTGGCCACAATTTCTTCCCAATGATTATCAACTCCGACGAACGCCAATGGACATGGATGGATGAAGGTTTGAATACTTTTGTACAATCCCTTACGAATAAAGAGTTTTATCCTGAAATGCCAGCGAGGCGTGGAACAGCAAAGTCTATAGTAAATTATATGAAGGGCAATCCGGATTATATTCGGCCTATTATGACAAATTCTGAGCAAATTATTCAGTTTGGAAATAACGCTTATGCAAAGCCAGCAGCGGCACTAAGTATCCTCCGTGAAACAGTAATGGGACCTGAACTTTTCGATTATGCCTTTAAGGAGTACGCACAGCGTTGGGCATTTAAGCACCCAGAGCCGGCAGACTTCTTCAGAACCATGGAAGACGCCTCTGCGGTGGACTTAGATTGGTTTTGGAAAGGATGGTT
>CBDUMS010000157.1:0-2861 GCA_965368405.1 uncultured Cyclobacteriaceae bacterium | reverse complement strand
TTATAGCGCTTAGTCACATTTCCGTGATAAGAAGGTCGTACAAAATAAACAGTCTTACCACTAGCATCGTAAGATGCCTCACTGGCCTGGCTAAGCGGCACGCGATACTGCTCTTTTGTTTTCATATCTATAGTAACCAACTGTCGATCGGGGAGCGTTGCGAAAGCCCGCGTATCATACACGATCTTACCATCGGGCGTCCAGCCGTTCACCGTAGAAAAATCGGATTCATAGGTCCATCGTGTTGGCAGTCCACCATTAATCGGCATGGTGTAAACCTCTACGGGACCCTCATAGCTCGCAGAAAAAGCGATAGTTTGCCCATCGGGAGAAATCGCCGGATACCTTTCCTCCTCGGCATGTGTCGACAGCCTGATGGCCTGACCTCCAGCAATTGGAACCTTCCATAGGTCACCTTCTGCGGAAAAAACGATGGTAGAGCCATGAATTGTAGGATAGCGATAATAGCCTTCTTTTTGGGCTAGAAGATTATTGCTTAAAAGTAAGGCGAATGCGAGGAATATTGAGCGTTGAAGTAGCATTGTAATAGATTTCTTGTTGAATATGCTAAATATACGATGCTCCCTGTCCGAGGTTAAAAAAACTTATTTGAACGGTATGAAAAAACCTAGCGGTCTCAGGTTATGGAGTTCAGACCAAAAGGTTACGTTTAATGAAGGCTTAGCGAGGTTGACTAACTCGCATTTGATTGTTTCGGAATTTCTACACTAACCAAAGTACCCTTATGCTTTGTAGATTCAAGGCTGATTTTGCCACCCAGTAAGTTCACAGTCTCTTTTACAATGTATAGTCCCAGTCCAGATCCCTGAGAATCTTCTGAGGCACGATAAAACATATTGAATATCTTATCCTGATGATGATGATCGATCCCAATGCCATTATCGTCTATTTCGACCAAAAGCCGATTTTTTTTCAATTTAATAGATATACCAACCCATTGTTTCTCCTTTTCCTCATCGCTGTACTTAATGGCATTGGCAATAAGATTCGTTAAGATTACCTCTAGCCTCCAAGGGTCAGTTGAAAACTCTTTATCAAGGTCTATAGAAATAGTAAAATCAACTTTATCACTGTCGACCATGTACTTTACCTGACTTATGCATTTTTCGACAATTTCATCAAAGTGGATAATCTTAGGCTCCACTTTGGCCCGAGAATTTCGAGTATAATCGAGGATATCCCGGGTGTAATTATCGAGCTTTACAATACTCGAATCAATGAGTTCAATGTATTGATTATAGCGTTCTGGTTCTAGCTTAATTAGGTTAATTAGCCCTTGAATTGAAGACAGTGGTGACCGGATATCGTGGGAAATTGAGTATACGAAGCGATCCATTTCTTCATTGGCTTTTTCTAGCGAAAGGGTCCTGGCATCAACCGCTTTCTTGAGCTGTCGGTTGTATAGTAATAGCACCAGTAAAACCCCAATAATTACGATAATCACAAGAAGTGTTATTCGAAGCGCAGTTTTGAGTGACTTAGGAGCCGCGCCTGGGGGAAGATAGATAAAACTATCCAACTCTCTTGCCTCAACTATTAACTCTAAATCGATAAGCAGGTCGGCCATTGCCTGCCATTTACTTTGTTGCATATCGCCAATGTCATAGAACGTCGGGAGTATCAGACGATGAATAATAACATTCGCTTCACCCATGAGTATTTCTTTTTCTAGCTCAGGATTGTAATCATTAATTATTAAATCTATTATCTCTTCAGGATGATCTACTGCATATTGCCAGCCTCTAATTACAGCGCGGCGTACTTTCTCTACCCTTTCTGGGTTTTTAGTAACTTCTTGTCTACTGGTAAATAGGCATTCACCATAGAAGTTAATCCCATATTCAATAGGTCTGAATATACTAAACATCAGGCTATCATTACCCAGCAGCATCACCTGATCGGTAATAAAGAATGACGATGCGTCAATCTTACCTTCGATTAAACCATAAAAATCGCTGTTCCTACCATGAATTGTGACCTTGGATAAGTCAACATCTGCACTGCTTAGCATGGCGCGAATTTCAGTGCCTCCAATGATATCTTTGCCTTCTAAATCCTTGAGGCTCCTTATGCCGTTCGAGTTAAGAGTAATTAGTGAGACCGGCGACTGTTGCAATATAGCTGCAACAACAGTAATTTGTTTATATCGCTCATCTTCTAAAAGAACACCCCCCGTTGCTACGCCGTAAGGGAATTTTCCAGAAATAACCGGATCAATGTTATCATCACTTACCTCAGCATAGAAACTTACATCGAGCCCCTCTTCAGCAAAATAGCCTTTTTCCAGGGCAGCATAGTAACCCGCAAATTGAAATTGGTGGTGCCAACCAAGGTTAATGGTTACTTTGTTTTCCGTCTGAGTTAGAAGCTGTGCTTCCGTAGCACTAAGCTTGAAGACAAGAAGAATGCAAATTATTATCCGGTATATCAACTAGATTCGCAAAAAGTTCTACTATTCCTGATTAGACTTTCTAATGACTAAAAATATATAAAATTTACAGGCTTATTATAACGACTCAACTCAATTATTGTGGTTCATTCGATATTTTGTTTGCGAAAGGAAAACCGCTTGGGTGTATGTTTGGGCTACGACCCTGTAATTGAGAGGTAAAACAAAAAAAGGCAAAGTAATATTAAGATTAGTTCCGCTGATCCTAAGGTTGGAGGTGCTCGATGTAGATTTGAGCAACCACCTTACTTAGATCTAATCTCTTCCAGCCTTTCTCTAATCATAAGATTAAGCCCCTTTTACCAGCGGTGGACTTTAAATACTTCTCTCTTCTAAGGCATCATATTTATTCTGATGGAATTCACAATAGATCAACTCAAGAGGCCTTCTT
>CBDUMS010000156.1:0-2869 GCA_965368405.1 uncultured Cyclobacteriaceae bacterium | reverse complement strand
CTATATAACGTGTGCCAAGTGCCATGCCGGAATCGTTGAAACCATAAAGCACTAGTTTTTTTGCCTGGGTATTGGAGCCAAAGATTAAACTACTTTTGTTTTCGATCTGGAGGATGTCAACCTCGGTATCTACTTCAATTTCAGGGAAAGTATTACCACCCAGATCCGTGCTGGAGGTGGTGGAGTTTGTAGGAATAGTGGCGAGGGGGTTAAGAAAGTTTGCATCGAAGTTAAATCGACTAATCCCAAAATTCGAACCTCCAAGACTGCTAACAGCGCTGATGCCTCCCGCACTAAGCTGCCCCTGGCAAACGCCTATTGGCGAGCCTCCAAAATTGGTAAAGACTAAAGAGAAAGTATAATTGTAAAACCCGTTGAAATAATAGCTACCACCTGTGTTTCCAACTTGAAACGGTAATTGTCTGCCATTTCGAGTTAGATGGTCGATAATAGGTTTTTCTACATCTACACCGGCACCAATCGAATATGACGCTTGTTGCGTAATCTGGCCATTCGTAGCTACAACCGAAATTACGGATTCTGTATCTTGATTGTCATAGGAGAGAACAGCAATGTTTTGGCCATCCACCTTGGTGGCAAGAGGGTAGGTGAGGCCATTAATCACCACGGGATCGGCTACTGTGCCATCATCATCCACGGCTATTAACTGAGCACTAAGTGTATTAGCATTCATGCAGACAAAATAGTAGCGATCATCGATTTTAGACCAGCCTTTAACAGGCAATGAAGATGGTTCGGGTAGGTCTATGGAAGATACCACTTCGCCTTTTTCATCCACTTTCAATACAAAGACAGAAGTGAATAACGATTGGTCATTCTTCTTCTCAGATAAAATCAAATAGCCGTTATCGGCAGTTTGAATTACATCTACGGGAAAGTACTCTTCCTCAAAACGACTATCGTCGTAGATTTTAACAAATGTATTCGTGGTATCGATGTTATTATCTGCTATGTCGCAAGAGAGCGTTAACCCTAATAGCAGTGGTATCAATAATAAAAGTCTTAGTCTATTCATTAGTTAAGCGATAGGTAGTTCTTGCTAATAAACTTAAGGGGGAAAACAAAACCAACGGACATATAGAGATTCTGGAGATTAAGGTCATCCATGGCTTCACCAATGGCGGTAAGCTCGTTATTTACATATCTGTTCTCAGTATTCGTAATATTATTCAATCCGAATTTATACCCTATATCAAGCGTGATTCTAATATTACCGGGATCGTAACTAGCTCCGATAAATGCCGATACCCCTACAGATGACTTTATATAAAGGTCATTAATGCCAATCGATTTTGGCTGATCGGTAAATGTTCCTGTGGAACCCGATGCCGAATCTGTACCCGATCGCTGCACGGTGCGTGATGCGTTAATCAGTAGCCCATAATACCCGCCAACACCGATATATGGTCTTATTTTTTCTTGCAGTAAGTCGTATTGTACGGTAAGGGGAAATTCAACATAATTGAATTTTGTAGCATGTGTATAATTAATGTTCAGTGCGTTAGTGGTATTTGCAGATTCTATCCAACTGGCTCGCGTGCTGTGTTCAATACGATAAGTATGAACTCCTGGTTTAGCCGCGATCGTAAACCCTTTGGTATAGAACATAAAAACTAAACCTGCTTGTGGTCCAATTTTGGTGAAACCACTATAGGTCTTCTCGATGCTCCCAGCATCATAATTTAGCGGCGCATAACCAGAATATGTGGTAACCGGTACCCCTTTGGCAAGGTTGCCTCCTGCGAAAAAGCCTAAATACCATTGAGTGCTTAAAAAGGGATTTCGATATGATTTTGCCTTGGGTCGTTGCGCATACGCTACGCTGGCAATTAGTAACAAGACAATTGAGAGCCTATATTTCATTATTTCACTACAGTAAGTTTGTTTGAAATTTTAACCGGTCCGGCATTTAGACTATAAATGTACTGGCCGGGCGCTAAATTGTTAATAGGAATGGTAATCTCATGTTCGCCGGGTTGTTTTATTTCATCCACAATCACACGATGTATTCTTCCATTAATGTCGGTCAGCTCTAGACGTACATTTGTATACGCGTCTATTGCGTAGGTAAACGTTACTCGTTCTCTAGCAGGGTTGGGATAACATGGTTTCATATAAAAGCGTTTATTTATAAACTCATTTACTGATGAAATGACATTAGAGTCTATGATATCCATAGGTTCATAATTTCCGCCATTGTCATCGGGCCCACTAGTATAATTTCTAAATAAAATATCGTTTTCAATCACAGATTCTTCCACTTCGAACCAATCTTTTAACAGCGCCGCATAGATCTGTTTGAAGTCATATTGCATTGCAACATTGTTCTTACTTAAATCAGGCACCTTGCCAAGAACTCCCGACTTGGCGTATGGACCAAAAATAAACATGGGGCCGCCCGTACCGTGATCTGTGCCATAGCTGCCGTTTGAGGCAACCCGTCGTCCAAACTCCGAGGTCGTTATGGTAAGTACCTTATCTTCTAATCCTCTGGCGCGCAAATCTTTTTGAAATGCTTCCATGGCTGCCGAAATATGGTACATCTGGCTTGCATGAACTCCCATGGTAGGATCGTAATTTTCTACTTGATTTGCATGGGTATCGAAGCCACCTATCCTTAATAGGAATACTTTTGTTTTAACACCCTGACCTGCTCCGCCACCATCAAGCAATCGAGCTATTAATTGCAGTTGCCCCGAAAGGGGGTTACGCTTACTCGAGCTTGGTGCATTAAAAGGGTAGGTCTCAGGATAGGTCACACTAGAAGCTGACGAGGCATCCCAAACGGCGCTAAGACGCTCGGCATAATCTTCTGTCTTGTCCTCTAATCCTAATATCCAATTAATTT
>CBDUMS010000155.1:0-3020 GCA_965368405.1 uncultured Cyclobacteriaceae bacterium | reverse complement strand
TCGTGAATTCGTTCATAAGCATAGCCCCGATAAAGCACCTCTTCAACGACCCCGGCTCTTAATGCGATTAAAATTAGAAAAACGATTGGTTGTCCTGCAATAAGCGCTGCCATATCCTGATTGAGTTCAAGACCAACTGCCTGGATTGTGGTTGTAATAATTCCAAACAGAACGAAAAGACCAATCCCAAGCCCAATAGCAACTAAGACCGTTTTTATTGTTAGCCTTTTCCACCCTATAGAAGCAATTGTTTTCTTCTCAACCAAATAGATCCATGCAATGACTAAGACTAGAAGCAACCACATGCATATTTCACCTAAAACTAAATCAAGAGGTAGCAGTTTGAGAAGAAAAGGATAACTGAGAAAAACGATTAATCCTATAAGTGCTTTTTTGTTCATCTGTTCTAATGTTTCGGTCGAAGAGTACAATTGCTATATTACTCCGATATTAATTTATATTAAAGCGAACCAAAAGTTGAAAACTTAGGTTGATTCAATTGCAATATAATAAATCTCGAAACTGCAGCGTGGCGATTAGCATGAATAAAAAACTGATCATACAGCACTAAGATGTTTGTTAACCTCTTAATTCGATAACTTTACATATAATGATGAATATAACCCTGCAATCAAGCGTAACCAGAGATTTAACAACCATTTACGCGCAGTTTGATGCTGATTTATTTCGCTATTTGCTACCTCCAGGGGCACAATTGATAGAATTTGGCGGATCGAAAAAGGGAGATATAGTTCATTTAAAATTGCCCTTCGTCGGAGAGTGGATCAGTGAAATCACCGAAGATGTTACCACTGAGGAAACTTGCTATTTCATTGATGAAGGACGTAAGCTACCTTTTCCATTAAAAGAATGGCGTCATAAACATATTTTGCGGCGCAAAGGTGGCCATACGGTTATTGAAGATAATATGACCTTTTCTACCGGAAACAGCGTATTAGATATTCTCTTTTACCCGGTCTTGTTCCTTTCCTTCTACCCCAGAGTATGGCAGTATAAGAAGTACTTTAATTAAGTATGGCAATGTGATATTCAATATGGGCTATTAAAAAACTAAATAAACATTGCCTTAATTTAAAGTACACATCTCTGACAGGTTATAATTAATTTTACCTCAAAAATCCAGCCTTACAATAAAAAGTGCCATGCGCAGTATTCTTACATTAGTTCTTACCTTTTTTCTTAATTGCGCGTACACCCAAACTGTTTTGGTCAGCACTAGCCAGGAATTTGATGCTGCCGTAAGCGAAGCCAGCGCTGGTGATACTATTCTTCTTAAAAATGGCATTTGGGAAGATGTACTCCTGGAGTTTTATGCTGTGGGGGAGGCTGAAAAACCAATTGTACTCAAGGCGCAAACGCCTGGCGAAGTTATTTTGTCGGGGTCATCAAGGTTGAAGATTTTTGGTGAGTATTTGGTGGCAACCGATCTTGACTTCCAAAATGGTAGTAGCTCCGGTAATGCCATTGTAGAGTTTAGGAAGAGCAGCAGCGAACTGGCGGAAAATTGTAGACTTACCAACTCACGAATCCTAAACTATAACCCAGCATCTGATGATATAGACTATAAATGGGTTTCGATCTACGGCAGTAATAACCGTGTAGACCATTGTAATTTTGATGGAAAAAATAATGAGGGCGCTCTATTGGTCGTTTGGCTCACAGGAGAGGCCAACCACCATAGGATAGATCATAACTATTTTGCTAATATTCCCAGACTAGGAAGGAATGGCGGCGAAACGATTCGTATCGGTACGAGCACAAACAGCATGACAGAATCAAGATCGATTGTAGAGTATAATCTTTTTGAAGCATGTGATGGGGAAATCGAAATAATTTCGAATAAGTCAGGTTTTAACATTTATCGCTATAACACTTTTAGAAATAACGACGGCACCTTAACACTTCGACATGGCAATGATTGCGAGGTATACAGTAACTTCTTCTTTGGGGGGGAAGATAAATCATCTGGAGGAGTAAGAATTATAGGCGAAAGGCATAAGGTTTACAATAATTATTTTCAGGGATTAAGGGGCGATGGACTTAGAGCTGCCATTAGTATCATGAATGGCGTACCGGACTCACCCCTCAACAGGTATTTCCAGGTTCTAAATGCAGAGGTTGCAAACAATACGATAGTCTCTTCTAAAGAGCCATTTGCCATAGGCGAGGGGAGTGATAGCGAAAGAACATTACCTCCAAAAGATTGCCTTATTGCGAATAATATTGTGATAAATACTACAGGTAGTAAGGCCATCACCTACACCGATACTCCTGAGAATATGACCTATCAAGCTAATTATATAACAGGCACAGTTGGAATTGATGCCGAAGGGATTATTAATGAAGACCCGGGGCTAGTACTAACGGAAGGACTCTGGCGCGCGACCAGTTCTAGTGCTATTACAGACGCTGAATCCATGGAATTGAGCTATATTGAATTGGATTTTGACGGACAAACCAGAGATGATTTGCCAGATATAGGCTGTGATGAATTAGCGACAACACCAATAACGAACATTCCTTTGACTCAGGATGATGTTGGGTTTGATTGGAGCGATACTGGCGATCCTGTATTGGCCATAGATATTCCTAATCAAAATATAAAGATTACCCTTGTTAATAGCATGTTGGTTGTTGATGGCTTGAATGAATATGACTTGCCCTCCACATTTATTGTGCACGATTTGCAAGGCCGAAAACTTCTTTCCAAAAAAGTTTCCAAGACGAGATATGTTTTTAACCCCAGCTTTAATGGAATTCACATTATATCGATCGTTAATCAACAGGGAGAGATCTCCTATCAGGCCAAAGTCAAAATCCCGTAATTAATGGATTCTATTTACCCGTTTCAATAGTTCCCTTCTCGTAATCTAATTCGGAGCCAAACATACTATGCGGGGTTAAGTAAACCGCCAGTAAAACCACTGCTGCTATGATTGCCCAATATCTATTTTTGGCATTTTTTCGAATTAATAGATAGGCCACTAACCAGCCTAGGA
>CBDUMS010000154.1:0-3029 GCA_965368405.1 uncultured Cyclobacteriaceae bacterium | reverse complement strand
AATATTTCCAAGAGTTTGAGCATCTACGTCCTCTTTCAATATGCAGTACTCTTAGGAGTAGCATCCTGGTTCTTATTCAACCAAGCGGAGATGACTATGCTATTGAAACTAGCATTTGCAACGATAATAGCATTTAGCGCGGTTGTAATCGGTGCGCTTTTCGAAAATAAGTCTTGGGTAAAGTATGGCGAGCTTGCTCGAATTATATTACTTACGGTTTTGGTAGCCTATATGGTTTACTATCAGGGAACTCCAGCCCTACTCCTTCATGTTAGCATGATCTATGCAGCAATTTCTATCATTTGGCTATACCAGGCCCTTTCATCGAACATTAAGTATCAGAATGTATAAGATAAAATATCTAGTGCTGGCCCTTGTCTTGTTTATTGGCTGTAGCCGGAGTACTGAATTAGACCAATTCAATAGCGAAGCTTGGATCGATGATGAAAATGGTTGCAATAACACCAGGTCAGAATTGATTCAGCCCTTACTCGACAATAAAGTTGCCTTAGAAGGCTTGGGCCAAGAAGCCATAAAAGCTATTCTTGGGAGCCCAGATCGACATGAACTATACTCACGCAACAAAAAAGCTTTTATTTATTATGTGAGTCCAGGTCCTGGCTGCGAGAATGAATTGACAAGTGATCGAAGACTGATCATACGATTTGATGGTATTGGGCGAGCGAAAGAGATTGTATTTTATAATTAGATGTAAATGGTTAAACATATCGTTTTTTGGAAAATTAAAGAAGATCTAGACCAGGAAGGGGTCTTTGAAGAAATGAAAATTCGTGTTGAAAACATGAATGGAAAAATCCCTGGATTGATAAACGTTGAATTGGGCCAAGACTTTAGTTCTGGAGACGCTTCTTTTGAGGTAGCCCTTTATGCAGAATTAGAATCGAAAGAGGCACTAAGTGTTTATCAAGATCATCCAGTTCATCAACATGTAAAAGAGTTTATTGGCGCCGTAACCAGCACTAGAGCCGTCGTGGATTACCTTATCTAGTTCTATGATAGACCTTATGGCGTTCCTCATACTACTTAAGCCTAGAACCAGCTTGTTATGACTAATGAAATAAAATTTATCCCCTATTTTAAACCAACTATAATGCTTAAATCTTATCTAACCTTATTCCTCATATTTCTTCTCTCTGCCTGTGCTACAGTTCCAATTACAGGGCGTAAGCAGCTCAATTTAGTCTCGAACGAAGAAATAATTCCATTATCAGAGGCACAATATAAGGAGGTAGTCGCTCAAGGACCATTGAGCACAGATAAGGAACAGACCGAAATGGTTAAAGCTGTTGGGCTTAAAATCCAGAAGGCTGTAGAAGAATACATGGTTGCGAATAATGCCAGCGAGCAATTAAGTGGGTTTAATTGGGAATTTAACCTAATCGAACAAGATGTTGCGAACGCATGGTGTATGCCAGGAGGAAAAGTAGCCTTTTATACCGGTATTATGCCTATTTGTCAGGATGAAACGGGTATTGCTGTGGTTATGGGGCATGAGGTGGCTCATGCTATTGCAAATCATGGCCGCGAGCGAATGAGCCAGTCGATGGCTGTAGAGATGGGGCTTAGTTCGGTTAGTGCGGCTATGGGTGAAAACCCTACATTGACCAAGGAGATATTTATGCAATCTATGGGTATTGGCACGCAATTAGGCATGCTGCGATTCTCACGTCAACACGAATCTGAAGCAGACAAGATCGGGCTTATATTCATGGCGATGGCCGGTTACGATCCAGCGGCAGCACCTGAATTCTGGACAAGAATGAAATCCATGTCTGGAGGTGAAGCTCCACCTGAATGGCTCTCGACTCATCCCTCGCACGAAACACGCATTAGCGATCTTAAAGCGGCTATTCCAGAAGCCATGAAGTATTACAAGGAAGGCCAGTAATAGCAAATAGCTCCTTTATTATGAGTGCTAAGAATCCGGTTAAAAAATCGGGTCATTAAGATTTGATTTTACTCGCACAATTCATCCTGTTTTGATTGGTTAAGCTGTATTACAGAGGTACATTTGATTATCCTAATTTTAGATGATCAGCCAATGCTGCGATTTTTTTTTAAGGCCATCCCAATCTTCTTAGAATCCTTCTATTCTGGACCATTCCTAAAGGTGCGGAATACCGTTAATTACAAACCCTACCAATAAAACCTACAATAATCATAGCCCCATGAACGAAACATACTTATACTTTGCCGTTGGGTCAGGAGTGCTTGCCCTATTATTTGCTTTATACAAATCCAATTGGGTTCAAAAGCAAGACCCGGGATCAACTAAAATTCAAGAAATTGGTGCGTCAATCCGCGAAGGGGCTATGGCCTTTTTAACCAGAGAATATAAAGTTCTAGCTGTATTTGTCCTTGCCGTGGCCTCCTTGCTCTTTTTTGGTTACAGTGGCAATTTGAGGTGGGTCGCAGCATCTTTTATTATAGGTGCGATCTGCTCTGGGCTAGCCGGTTTTTTTGGCATGCGCATTGCCACTGCGGCCAACATGCGAACCACCACTGGAGCGAGCAAAGGATTATCTAAAGCTTTGCAAATCGCCTTTTCTGGCGGCACCGTAATGGGAATGTCGGTTGTAGGACTTGGAGTAATTGGTATTGCCCTTCTACTTATCATCTATTCTCGAATGTTCGGGAGCGAAATTGCCAATATAACCGATGTGGTGCTTCCAGTAATTAATGGCTTTGCTATGGGGGCATCGTCTATAGCGCTCTTTGCTCGTGTAGGCGGCGGAATTTACACCAAAGCTGCAGATGTTGGCGCAGATTTAGTAGGGAAAGTTGAAGCAGGCATTCCTGAAGATGACCATCGCAATCCGGCCACAATAGCCGATAATGTTGGTGACAATGTTGGCGATGTTACCGGGATGGGAGCCGATTTATTTGAATCATATGTCGGTTCCATTATTAGCTCCATGGTCCTTGGTGCGGCTACTGGAAATATTGCGCTTGTGATACTCCCTTTAATTCTTGCCGGTATTGGCAACCTGGTATCAATTTTAGGAACA
>CBDUMS010000153.1:0-3142 GCA_965368405.1 uncultured Cyclobacteriaceae bacterium | reverse complement strand
TGGCATGATTATGTTACGTTTGAAGTTGAAGTGGGTGAGAGCAGTATTATGTCTGACCCTGAATTACTCGATATTTCATTATTCAACCTCGTGGATAATGCTGTTGTATTTAGAGATCGGTCTAAACCATCGATTGTACGAATAGGCTATAAAAACAACATTATGTATGTTGAAGACAATGGCCAGGGGTTTGACCCCAAGTATTCTAATCAACTAACCAACCTGTTCTTTGTTGCCAATGAAAAAGGAGGAACGGGCATTGGGCTACACCATACTCACCTCGCGTTGAGTAAATTAGGTGCCGAATTAATCGTTGCATCTGCATCTGAGCCAACAAGGTTTGAAATCAAGTTTGCTTAAAAAAAAGTGCAGTTGATTGGAAACCGCGAGGTCCTTCCTAAGCGAAATCTTTTCTAAGCTTTATACTACCGCCAGCAAAAAGAGGACGGTTAGATGAATTGGGGAAAGTCTGAGTTACAAGACAGACAGCAGTCCGCCCATTAGTAGTAAGCCAGCCGAGCAGATTGTAGGACCCAGCCTCAATTTTGAAAAATATTATTTTAGTAAGTGAAAAGGACTATCATATTGCCAAAGAACTTCTATTTTTATTTTTTGAAATAAATTACGTTTGCAAAGCCTCATATCTTTATGAAATCACAATTAGACCAGCTTAAAGAATTCACCACTGTTGTTGCCGATACAGGTGATTTTAATCAGTTAGAACAGTTTAAGCCACAAGACGCAACTACGAATCCGTCGTTAATCTTAAAGGCCATTGAAATGCCTCAGTACGAAGAGTTATTGATGAAGGCAGTAACAGACAATTCTAATGAGTCCATCGATACCATTATGGATAAGTTACTAGTACTATTTGGCCAGAAAATATTAGAAATTGTGCCCGGCAGAGTTTCAACCGAAGTTGATGCCCGTCTATCTTTTGATACGGAGGCAACTATCCGCAAAGCACGGTCTATAATCGATTATTATGCCGAAATTGGGATTGATAGAGAACGTGTTCTCATTAAAATAGCCTCAACTTGGGAAGGGATACAGGCGGCTAAGGTGCTTGAGAAAGAAGGCATTCACTGCAATATGACTTTGCTCTTCTCGCTTGCTCAAGCTGTTGCTTGTGCCGAAGTTAATGCAACACTAATATCTCCTTTTGTTGGTAGAATTTTAGATTGGTACAAGGCAGCGGAAGGCAGAGAGTATGAAGCACACGAGGATCCAGGTGTTTTATCGGTGGTTCAGATTTACAACTATTATAAAAAGTTCGGTTATAACACCGAAGTAATGGGTGCGAGCTTCAGAAACAAAGGAGAGGTGCTGGCCTTAGCAGGTTGTGATTTATTGACAATTAGTCCAGGCCTTCTTGCTGAGTTGGCAGGTAGTGATGAGGTTGTCGAACAAAAACTATTTGCCGATCGCGCCACAGGCATGAACATCGATAGATTTGACGCCTCAGAGGCTAACTTCCGATGGGAATTCAATGAAAATGCGATGGCCACAGAAAAAACAGCACAAGGTATCCGGGTATTTGCCCAAGATATCAGGAAGCTCGAAGTACTAATTCAAGAAAGGGTATAGGGTAAGATCTTATTGCTCTTCTTTTATTGCCATTACACTTCCAGTATAGCGAATAGATTGCTTTACGGAACTCGAAACCACTAAGGTGGCATAATTTTTACCGCTTAAGGTAAGGGTACAATTATAGGTCTCGGTTCTATTTTTTACTTTAAAAGAAACAATGACCTTTTTCTTTTTATCGACTTCTTTTACCTTATAATCAATCATTTCTCCGTCAAATGATACTCCAGTATCACCAGCCCCATATCCAGCATTGGTCGATCTTCCAAAGTAAGGAATGTCGGCAGCGGCATTGTCGCCGCTAACTCTAAGATAGTTCGGACGACTATTTAGATCTACTTGTGGTCCTTTTTGCAAATAGGCAATAGTACCTACAAATCCGTATTGCTTAGAGGCAACAATTTGTTTATGCGCAAGGTAGTGTGAGTACATTAACTGTTCTTTTTCTTCCTTGGTACTTTGACTGAACGCAGCACTTGAAAACAGGATAATAAATAAACCGATAAAAAGACCTTTTTTGTTCATAGTAAAATTAATATTTGATGGCGTTTGAAATCAAATTTAGCAAATCCTATTAATATTGAGAGCAATGGAGCAATGGAAAGCGTTTACTATCCACAAGGTTGGCATACAACAGCGTATTAGGTTAGAATTCACCTTCTCCCCCTCCATAACCTTCGCGCGAACCTTTGGAGCGACCTTTTTTCTGATTTAAGCGATAAACAAAGGACAGTCGAACCTCGCCTGCGCGCCATTGAAACTCATTTGTTTGATAAAATGTATCAGTCTCGGTAACTCCTCTATACTTTCGCGTATTAAAGGCATCTCGCGCACTTAGGTTGAGGGTGCCATTTCCGTTAAGGACATCCATATTCACGCCTAAATCGATTGAATACATCGCATCGCGTCTACCTTGAGTCGTTCTTTCTGGCGCCCGGTAATTGCCGCTAACCTGTGCATTCAGCTTACCAAATTTAAATCGGTTATTTAATCTAAAACGAGCTGAATAAGTGTCGCGTGTAAGGATGATATCTTCATAGCTGCCATTCGTAACTGCACGATAAAGGTTCGCATTACCATTTACATTATACCACTCGGTAGGATCGATATTAAAATTAGCCTCGATACCGAAAGAGTTCTCTGTTCCTATATTTCTTGGTGTAGAGACAGTATTAATTCCATCTTCACTCGTAGATACACGTTCTATAACTCCGGTGGTTTGGCGATAGTAAGCACCAAAATATAAAGAAGATTTTTTAAGATTATAGACAGCCCCTACTTCGTATGCATCCGTATATTCAGGATTTAAATCAGTATTCCCCATTCTTATATTTCTAGGATCACTAAACGAAGAAAAAGGATTTAAATACCAGAAACGAGGTCTACTTATTCGTCTACTGTAGCTTCCTTGAACGGACGTCATTTTATTGAATTTGTACGATAGAAAGGCACTGGGAAATAAATCGGTGTAGCTTTTAGTATCTCGAGCGTTAGTTTCTCTTTGGTATGTTTCGATAAACGTGTTTTCAACGCGAGCCCCTAGCTGATAGCCCCA
>CBDUMS010000152.1:0-3532 GCA_965368405.1 uncultured Cyclobacteriaceae bacterium | reverse complement strand
TTAAAAATATTCTCGTTAAGACCTATTAATTCCTTAACAGCTCCTGAACTGACCATCTCGGAATAGGATGCCAGCTTAATAAAAGAAACCTTAGCAGGTACCTTAACATTTTTCATTACGTCGGCAACGAACATGAAGCAACCATTCAATATGCCTATAAACAAAGGTGATTTGTCCTTATAATCCTTACTAATTGCCTTAGCCATGTGAGCAACTCTGGCCTGAATTTCTTCTTCTGTGAGGAGGATTTTAAAAGACTTATCCTTAATCTTCATGTAGTCTAAATTATATAAAGGGTCAAATATAGAATATTTCTTTACCCATTAATAACATGACCATGAACAAATATCTATTATATACTAGCCAACAAATTTGCTGAAATGGATAACCCTTGAGCACAGAATATTGGTGTAACCAAAATTGTTATTCAATTTATTATCGTTTAACTTGCAAGAGCATTACAAGATCAATTCTGGTCTTTTATTTGTTGCAAGATTGGAAATACACAACCTAAGTCTACACCATTCTATAGCCTGTCAGTTTTTGGCTGAAGTTAGGGATATTAACATCCAGAACGATAGACTAAGATTTCGTAAAAACCTTGTACGGTTAGGGAGTATTCTGGCCTATGAATTATCGAAATCCTTAACTTACGAAATCAGCCAAATCGAAACCCCATTAGCAACCGCCACGGCTAAGAAAATAAAAGAGCACCCGGTTCTAATTCCAATTCTACGAGCAGGCCTGCCCTTTTACGAGGGTGTACAAGAGTTTTTCGATCGGGCTGATGCTGGGTTTATTGGCGCATATAGGTCAACGCATTTTTCTGAGGACGGCACCATAGTTAAAGGCTACTCCGCTATGCCAAATCTAGATGGCAAAACAGCCGTGATTATCGATCCAATGCTAGCCACTGGAAATTCAATTATAGAATGTGTCGAGGATATTGCCAGGAGAAACAAACCGGAGAAGCTCCATGTTCTTGCATTACTAGCGACTCCAGCAGGGATTGCAAATTTGGAGAAATCTATTAAAATTCCATTCGAAATATGGACAGTTGCAATCGACGAAGAGTTAAACGACAAAGCCTATATTGTACCTGGCTTAGGAGACGCCGGCGATCTGGCCTTTGGCCCTAAAGAGTAGCGGCTATGCTGATTAATATTTTATTATTGATCGCAGGGTTAGTGGCTCTGGTAATGGGAGGAGAGTCATTGGTTAGAGGTGCATCAAGCCTAGCAATTCGTATTCATTTGTCGCCTTTAGTCGTTGGCTTAACCATTGTTGCCTTTGGCACATCTGCTCCCGAATTACTTATTAGTCTAAGTGCTGCCATTGGCGGTAGCCCGGACATCGCTACAGGGAATGTGGTGGGCTCGAATATCTGCAACCTAGCCTTGGTGCTTGGAATTACCGTATTAATTGGTCCAGTTCATGTTAATCGGAATAGTATACAAATCGATTGGCCAGTAACTATGGGAGCGTCGCTCTTATTCTATCTTTTCGTTCTAAATCATACCCTAAGCCGCTTCGAGGGATTCATCATGTTTGGTCTGCTGATTGCGTATACCTCAATTGTTATATGGCAATCAAGAAAAAAACTGAAAGCCGCTAGAACTGTTGAAGTAGATTTGGATGTGCCGGACACCCCTTCTGCAAGCAGGACTAAAGATATCATCTTAATAATTCTGGGTTCCATTGGACTCTATTTTGGTGCTCAGTGGTTTGTGACAGGGGCAAAAGCTCTCGCGTTATTTCTTGATGTTAGTCAACGAGTGGTTGGAATAACCGTAGTTGCATTGGGGACTAGCTTGCCCGAATTAGTAACGGCTATTGTTGCCTCATTTAAAAAAGAAACTGATCTGGCTGTAGGGAACCTTCTTGGTTCAAACATATTTAATATCCTTTCTATTTTGGGAATTACCAGCATGGTAAAACCAATTCAAGTAAATGAACTCATTCTGAAGGTTGATATGTTATGGATGCTGGGTATTACTTTCTTAATTTTGCCGCCTATGTTAATAAGAAGGAAATTAGGAAAGCTGGAAGGCGTCGTTTTACTCAGCATTTACGTTTATTACATTTATAGTGTAATACTTTAATTACCAGACCTACAAATGGAAGAGGTGCTAACAATTCTTACAATCTACTTTCTTTGTATGTTCAAAATAATATTTGGACCTACAATGGGGTATGCTGCTGGGTTATCCCCGCTGGTGACCGTGATTATTACGGTTGCTGGGATGATGACAACGGTTGTAGTATTCTCATTTCTGGGGGGATGGATTCGAGAAAAAATTCTGCGGAAATATATTAAGCCTAAAAAAGTGTTTTCGAAGAAAAACCGTCGTTTTGTTCGAATTTGGAGGAAGTACGGCGAAATGGGCATATCATTTTTAACACCAATCTTATTATCTCCACCCGGAGGTTCCATTATAGCGATGGCACTTGGTGGTTCACCTAGAAAGATAGTTGCCTATATGTTTCTTTGGAGCGTAGTGTGGTCTACGATAATAACCTATACTTTTTATTATTCTGGAGATGCCCTTAGGGATTTCCTTATGGCTACTCCTTAAGCGTCCTCTTCTTCATCCGGAAGAATCTCAATATCACTTATTAAAACTTGTTTTGCAATTCGTTGTCCGGTTTTCGTAAACGCCAGACCACCCAGAGCTGTTTCCTTATAACGGTTCTCCATACTTTCCCCTACTTCGCCCATCGCCTCAACACATTCATCTACAGGTACTACAGAATCTACCCCGGCCAATGCTATTTGTGCCGAGCTGTTGGCAATGGCTGCAGCGCTTGCATTTCTTACAACACAAGGCACCTCCACTAACCCTGCTACAGGGTCGCAAACAAGACCAAGCATACACTGAATGGTAATAGCTACGGCGTTAAATATTTCCTCGACAGTACCCTCCAGACTATAAACAATTGCGCCTGCAGCCATAGCAGCGGCGCTGCCGGTTTCCGCCTGGCAACCGCCAACAGCTCCGGCAAGAGACGATTTGTGTTCAATGATTAATGCAATACCAGCAGCGATCAGCATCGCTTCCTGCATTTTTTCTTCCGGCAAATTATGTTGTTTCTGAAGCGTGTATAAAACACCCGGCATAATTCCGCTTGCCCCCGCTGTAGGAGCTGCTACCACACGACCCATACAGGAATTCACCTCCTTAGCACTAAGGGCTCGTGCAATTAGTTGCTGAAATTCAACAGACAAAACTGTTTTAGTAGAATTGTAAACCTTTTTTGCACCATTATTGATCATCCCTGAGCGAGATTGCATGTCTTCGGTAAAGCCCGTCTCTACAGCCTCTGTCATCACCTTATAATTAACCGATACCGCCTCAAGAATTTCTTCTCTGGTTCCCCCGTTCTCTACCATCTCATAGTCAATTACTGAATCGACTAAACCAATATTCTGCTCTTCGCAGTAGTTTTTCCAACCCTCGAAGGTTTCAAATAGATATGCCATAGCGGTCTTTTTCAACAAATGTAGGAAGAACCACCTATTCTAAAAACTAAT
>CBDUMS010000151.1:0-3544 GCA_965368405.1 uncultured Cyclobacteriaceae bacterium | reverse complement strand
AGACAACTGAGAGCTCTTCGACTGTGCCTGATGAAAGCGAAGAAAAGTGGGACTAGAATTAATTATTAAAAACAAATACAAACTAAAAAAGAACAAAACAATGAAAACCTTACGACGAGTATTATTTGCAATCGCTATTCTATCAACAACCGGCCTGGCTACCTCATGCTTCGATAATTCCGATGAAGTATTTGGAACAGATGAGACAACTGAGAGCTCTTCGACTGTGCCTGATGAAAGCGAAGAAAAGTGGGACTAATAAAAAACTTAAGAATTATGAAAAAGATTAAAATAACATTATTAATAGCAGTATCAGTTTTTCTTTCATTTGGCTTTGTACTTCTCAAAGAACAATCCCAAAAAGAAACACCAATCGAAGAAATCGCACCTTTGCCGCAAAATGATGCAATGCAACCTATTCAGGAATCGAATGAGGACATCTGGTAGAAGAGGGTAAGCATTGCGAATCTCAATTGATAAGTGAGTAGAGCTTATCATTGAGTGCGTTTCTTATGCCGGATAGAGATATAGGGCGGGCGAGCTAAAATTGTCTAGTTTGGTTTGCTAGTGCCTGCCATATTTTCCTTTTTTTTGAGCGGGGGAGACGAGCTAATTGTGCACACTTAAAAATAGCTTATCAATGCACTCACACCATTATACGAGATAATACAGGCAAACATCAACGCAAATCCCAGTCCGACATTAATCCAGTAACCGGTTTTATAACCATGCATAAGCTTCTCATTATTAATTAGAAGAATAATGCCAATAATTACTAGTGGCAGGACAAAGACATTAAAGACCTGCGAAAGAATTTGAATTTCAATAGGATTAGAGCCTGCTATAGTACCTATGAGTGCTACAATACTGGCTATTCCAGTTATTATTTTAAACTGTTTAGAAGTAGTATCTAGTTTTCCCGATTGATAATCGGCAATTAATAAAGGAGCAATAAGCAGGCATGGAAAGATAGAAGATAGTCCGGCGCTGAGTGTTCCAAAGAAAAATAGGGTAACTGCAAAACGACCAGCAATAGGCTCTAAGGTGCCCGCCATATCTAAAACCTTCACTACTGGATCTCCAGAATAAAAAAGTGCACCACAGGCAACCGCCATTATAGTAGCACTAATTATAAACACAAGAATTGCTGCTACTATCGCATCGTTTCGTTGAACCTTCCAATCTTTTTTGCCCCAACCTTTTCCTTGCACAAATAGCGGTCTTGATAAGAAGGTAGCAGCCGCCATCGTGGTACCAACAAATGCAGCTACCATCATTTGTCCTCCTTCTACTTCAGGTATTCTCGGGATGAATCCTTGTATCACATCAATAGGTAATGGGTGCACCATCATGAGTGAAATGATAAATGAAAAGCCCATAATGGTTACGAATATGATCAAGATTTTCTCGAAAAATGTGTACTTCCCAACGAGTAGAAGACCATACATTACCGTGATTATTATGATTGCGATGATTAAAACCACTTGATACTTGATTTCCGCCAGGGAAGGAAAGTAGATATTAAAAATTTCGAAGAGAATATTTGCAGAGATTCCAAGGATCCCCATTAAGGAATTCCACTGGCCAAAGGTTATGCCAACTATAATTAAGATCGCTAAGATTTTGCCTCCCTTAAGGTATTTTTTAAAGGCATAAAGCGCCGATTCGCCAGTAATAATGGTGTAATTGCCATAAACAAATATTAAGAGCCCCGAAAACAAGCAGCTTAGTAGTAGCACCCAGAGGAGCTGCATACCATAGGTACTGCCAGCAACTGTCATTGAGGTTACGCTGCCGGTGCCAATGGTATAACCAATAGCAAATATTCCCGGACCAAAACCAATAATTAGCTTGATGAGGTTTTTAGGAGTTAGTGTTCTTAATATGTTCTCCATGGTTGGTTGATGTTATGTTGGTGTAGTGAAAATTGGGTTTATCAAAAGCGATTTGTCCTCGATTTTTAAGTCATTAAATTTTGAACGCTTACATTTGATAAAAATTGGTTGACCAATATAGTGATTAAATGATTTATATAATAATAGGGGTAAGTGGTTCGGGAAAAACATCGGTAGGTTCTATGCTTGCCAATCATCTTAGAATACCATTTTATGATGCAGACGATTACCACCCTACGACGAATATTGAAAAATTAAGTAAAGGCCTCGCCCTAACCGACGACGACAGACATCCGTGGTTGGTTATTCTAGCTGAAAAAATTGAGCAGTGGAATGCAACGGGTGATGCCGTATTGGCATGTTCAGCCTTAAAAGAGTCGTATCGTCAGATTCTATCATCAATACCAAATGATAGGCTAACATGGATAACACTTCTTGCCAATAAATCGGTTATTGAAAACCGCCTTCGGGACCGAAAGAACCATTTCTTTAATCCAACACTGCTCGATTCTCAATTCGAGACTTTCGAAGCGCCGAGCTATGGTGTACATATTGATGCAGGGCTGGAACTAGACGCAATTATTAAGGTTGTAATTCAGAAAACTAGCAATAAATCTACCTTGGGTTTGATAGGGCTAGGTGTAATGGGGAAAAGCTTAGCTAGAAATATCGCAGGCCATGGGTTTAGTTTATCCGTCTATAACAGACATGTTCCCGGCAAGGAGGAAAAAGTTGCTGCCAATTTTGCCAAAGAGTATTCAGAACTACCATTAACCGGCTTTGATGATATCGATAAGTTTCTAGCTTCATGTTCAAGCCCGCGAATTATTATTCTGATGGTTAATGCAGGACAAGCAGTAGATTCTGTGCTGGAAAATCTCAGTGAGCGTTTAGACGCGGGTGACATTATTATTGATGGTGGTAACTCTCTTTATTCAGATACCATTAACCGACAAAATAGCCTCGCGGAGAAAAACCTCGAATTCTTCGGTTTGGGCGTTTCTGGTGGCGAGGAAGGAGCCCTAAAGGGACCTTCTTTGATGCCGGGAGGCAATCCTGAGGCCTACGCTCTTATTTCACCAATTTTAGATGCCATCGCAGCAAAGGATGTAAATGGAGCACCATGCTGCGGCTATGTTGGTCGGGGAGGCGCAGGGCATTTTACAAAGATGGTGCATAATGGACTAGAGTATGCTGAGATGCAATTGCTGGCAGAAGTATATTTTGTGATGAGATTCTATTCCGGTCTTTCATTAGATGGGATTAGAGAAGAGTTTCAGTTATGGAAAGAAGCGGGCCTTGGCAGTTATTTACTCGATATAACCATTGATATTCTTGCGGTTAAAGAAGGTGAACGTTATTTACTCGACCAAATATTAGATAAAGCGTCTAATAAAGGAACAGGAAGCTGGACTATCGAGGCCGCCGCTAAGCTTGGTATGCCCCTATCCACTATCTCAGAAGCGCTTTCGGCAAGGTTTCTATCATCGAAAAAAAAGGAGAGGATAGCCGCAGAAAAACTATTTGAATCAACCGAGGATGCATCTTTTGAATTGCCAAAAGATGAGATTAAGGAAGCCTATGCAATGGCGAGAAGGATAAATCATGCCATTGGGTTCGATTTACTTGCCCAGGCATCACAAGAGTAC
>CBDUMS010000150.1:0-3595 GCA_965368405.1 uncultured Cyclobacteriaceae bacterium | reverse complement strand
GGGCAGTGATTTGATTGATAAGGGGATTGATGTTGGCTTACCGTTTAATGGTAGTGCCCCGGATTTAGGTGCTTTTGAGTTTTAAAATTAGATATTGTGATACATGTTGTACTCTACCAATACTAAACGAACCAATTAATTAGTGAAATTAGTGCAATCGGTTGCGCTAAATGTAAAATTTTAATTAAATTTAACTATATGCACTTTTAATCATTTTTAAAGACTATTTAGCAATTAAATAATACTAAATTTACGCTGGTGTTATTGATTGAAAATAGGTAAAATAAATATCAGTATTTAAAATTATTGCGCAAACGATTACATAATAAAGTCATGCTAAATACATCAACGCGGTACGCGATACATCCAAGTCAGGTCAGAGGATTTAACACTGACCAATTAAGGGAGCATTTCCTAATTGAAGATTTGTTTGCTGACAATTCGGTTAATTTGGTTTACACCCATTACGATAGATTAATTGTTGGCGGAGTTAAACCTGTTGGCCAGGCTGTTGAGCTACCGACATATGAATCGTTAAAATCTGATTATTTTCTCGAACGACGGGAGATTGGCATTATTAATATTGGCGGATCAGGCGAAGTGAAAGTTGATGGTGAAATATTTAAGCTTGAGAAACTGGAGGCATTATATGTAGGTAAGGGAAAGAAAGAAGTTGTGTTTTCCTCTCCTAATAATGAACCTGCGATATTTTATTTTAATTCGGCACCTGCTCACACGGCTTACCCTACTAAAAAAATTTCTTTGGAGGATGCTTCTGTTAGTGACATGGGAACACTTGAAAACTCCAACCAGCGTACCATTCGAAAATTGATTATAGAGGCTAATCTTCAATCCTGTCAGTTGCAAATGGGGTTGACCCAGTTGAAAACCGGTAGTGTATGGAACACTATGCCGCCTCATACCCATGATAGAAGGATGGAAGCGTATTTCTATTTTGATCTTTCTGAAGATAATAGAGTGAGTCATTTTATGGGTGAACCAAATGAAACACGACATATATGGGTATCTAACCTACAGGCAGTTGTATCACCGCCCTGGTCTATACATTGCGGGGCAGGCACTTCAAATTATTCATTTATTTGGGGGATGGCTGGTGAAAATTTAGATTACACAGACATGGATCAAATTAAGCCTCAAGATTTGCGATAATGAGTAAAGACCTTTTTGATCTTAGCGGGAAAAATGTATTAATTACTGGTGGCACCCATGGTCTGGGTATGGCAATGGCAATTGGACTATCCAATGCCGGAGCAACTTTAATAATCAACGGTCATAGTGCAGATAAAATGGCTGATGCTCTTTCTCTATATAAAAAAAATGGACATGAAGCGCACGGATATCTGTTCGATGTAACAAACGAACAACAGGTTATAGAATCAGTAGCGAAGGTAGAGGACGAGAGAGGCCCTATTGATATTCTAGTAAACAATGCGGGTATAATTAAGAGAACTCCGGCGATTGATATGGCAACAGACGATTATCGAGCTGTTTTAGAAGTAGATCTTGTTGCTCCATTTCTGGTTTCTAGAGTAGTGGGCAAAGGAATGATAGCTCGTAAACAAGGTAAGATCATTAATATTTGCTCGATGATGAGCGAACTGGGTCGTAATACGGTTTCAGCCTATGCAGCTGCAAAGGGTGGGTTGAAAATGTTAACAAGGAGCCTCGCAACGGAATGGGCGAAGTATAATGTTCAGGTCAATGGAATTGGGCCAGGTTACTTTGCAACCGAGCAAACCGCTCCAATTAGAGTAGATGGCCATCCATTTAATGAATTTATTGTTAATAGAACCCCGGCAGGTCGCTGGGGGAATCCAGATGATCTAGCAGGGACCGCGGTGTTTCTTGCCTCTAAAGCTAGTGACTTTATCAGTGGGCAAATTATTTATGTTGATGGAGGTATATTAGCGACAATTGGGAAACCAAGTAACGAAGACTAATTCAACAATTATGAAGAAAAAGGTTACGATTCACGATATTGCCAAAGAGCTTAATGTTACAGCATCAACAGTTTCAAGAGCTTTGCAGGATCATCCCAGGATCAGCGATAGTACCAAAAAAGCTGTTCTCAAGGTTGCCAAGAAATTAAACTATCAACCTAATCATATAGCTGCTGCCCTTCGAAGTGGCAAGAGTAAAATTCTTGGCATTATAGTCCCAAATGTCGACCGTAGCTTCTTCTCATCTGTGGTCTACGGTATTGAGCAAATTGCAAATAAAAAGGGATATAATGTAATGATTGTGCAATCGCACGATGAATATAAAAAGGAGGTGGCAACAGTAGATGCCTTACTGAACGCGAAAGTTGATGGTATAATAGCTTCTCACGCTAAAGAAACTACTGATTTTAGCCATTTCGAGAAAGTTAATTATAATAATATCCCCTTAATATTCTTTGACCGAGCCAATGATGAACTGGGAATAAGTCAGGTGCTTTTAGATGATTTTATGGCTTCTTATAAAGCTACTGAACACTTGATTCAGCAAGGCTGTAAGAGAATTGCTCACTTTACAAGCTTAAGAAAAGTTAGTATTTATAAAGAGCGACTTAGAGGGTACCATGATGCGTTGTTGGCAAACAAACTCCCATTTGACGAAAACTTGATTTTCAACAGTGATTTAGAACTCAAAGATGGTCAGATTATTATGCAGGATATTATTAACCGCAAGGTAAGTATTGATGGCATCTTGTCTGCCAGTGCCCTTGGGGCTATGGGCGCCCATCAGGTTTGTAAGGAGAGTGGCCTTGCTATTCCCGGAGATGTTGCCATAGTAGGATTTAGTAATGAAGTCTTTACTGAATATACAGAACCGGCAATTACCTCGGTTGAACAGCACAGTTTAGAAATGGGGCAGACTGCCGCGAACATATTTTTTGATCAACTTAATGATATTAAGGCTAATAAAACATTTGCTCCAAAGAAAATTGTGCTATCGCCCACACTTATAGTGCGTAAATCTACTGTGAACAAACTGAATAAGCCGAAGCTTATAAATTATTAATAAATGAAGAATCCAATACTATCAGATGACTTCCTGTTGAAGTCGGAATACGCTAAAAAACTTTATCACAATTACGCGAAAGATTTACCAATTATTGATTACCACTGCCATCTCCCTCCCAAGGATATAGCAAATAACAGGCAGTTCGATAATCTAACAGCTATTTGGCTCGAAGGGGACCATTATAAATGGCGGGCTATGCGAACCCTTGGAATTGATGAGAAATTCATTACCGGGGCTGCCAGTGATGCGGAAAAGTTTGAGAAATGGGCTTACACTGTTCCTTATACTGTTCGTAATCCGCTTTATCATTGGACACATCTCGAACTTGAGCGCTATTATGGTATAAATGAGTTGTTAGATTCTAACAGCGGTTCCAGAATTTATGCTGAGGCATCAGAGCAATTGCAAGGCGAGGACTTTAGAGCGAGAGGGATCATAAAAAAGATGAATGTTGAAGTGGTCTGCACAACAGACGATCCAATCGATTCACTCGAGTATCATGATCTTATTAACACGGGTAGCTACACCGTAAAAGTAAGACCGGCCTTTCGTCCGGATAAAGCTTATT
>CBDUMS010000149.1:0-3743 GCA_965368405.1 uncultured Cyclobacteriaceae bacterium | reverse complement strand
GCTGCTGTTCTCGGACATGCTTGAAAAATCAAATATTGGTCTCTCATCTCCTGGATACACCAAGAACGAGATCATATTACCTGCTTGCCCATCTGCGTTCATTCGAACAGAGGTTGTGAAAGAATATGTTCCACTCCGTACATAAATCACATCACCCGCAGAAGCACTTGATAGAGCAGATCTAATCTCATCCTCAGTACTAACTATTGTACCCGGGCCGACATCTACTACTCCTGTAATTGTGATTGATAAAGTACCAAAAACACCAGAACCGTCATTAGCAGTAGCTGTTACTTCAACAATTCCATTTTGTTTGGGCGTCAATAAACCAGATTGATTAATAGCAGCAATGTTGGTGTTGGAGACCGACCAGGTAACTGTTTTATTAATAGCATTCTCAGGTAAAACATTCACGTTAAGCTGCTGTGGTTTTCCATCGGTAATGTTTGATCCTAAAATGGTTATGGATTGAACCAAGGATTGAACATTGAAGGTCCTTGTTGCGGTTACACCAGACCCGTCGATAGCAGCTGCAGTTACATCGACTGTGCCATTCATTAATGGCGTTAATAACCCTGATTGATTGATAGTGGCTATTTCTGAGTCAGAAACTGACCATATAACTCCTTTGTTATCTGCGTTTACAGGCAAAACTTCAACAGTTAATTGTTCTGCTTCTCCATCAAGAATATCATCACCCATGATTGAAATTGACTCAACTAATATTGCTTTGGGGCTAAACCCGGAAACTGCAATTGATTTTGTAGCCCTCACACCAGACCCATCGGTTGCAGCTACCATAACTGTAACGATTCCATCGGAAACACCTGTTAAAAGTCCATTTTGATCTATTGTAGCAACATCTTCGTTTGATACACTCCATTCGACAATTTGATTTGTTGCGTTCTCTGGAAAAATTAGCGCCGTAAGCTGACTAGTTCCTGCATCTTCTATAAAATCGCCCTGAATACTTATTGAGGTAACCGATATAATTATATTTTCTTCTTCTTTATTACAGGATTGGTTAATAATAAGTAAACCAACTAATAAGATATTGAACAATATCCCCTGTAATGTAATCCTCCCGCTATCTATCATATTGCTCATAAATTTAATTAGTCTTATGAATATTTAAACCAAAGTTCAAAGTCTCATAAAAACATATGTTTTGTAGTTAGTCTTTAACCAATTCATTAAGATACACTTCAATATTTGTGTAATGCTCCTGCAATCCTTTTTCGGTAGCATCATTTTTTAGGGTATTGAGGCCTTTCCTATTTTCCCACGTATCGGGCATACCGTCCTCATCAGAATCTTTTGGTGCATCTTTGCTTTTCAGTTTGGGCCAACCACCTACGTCCGCCTGACTATCAATAATTCCATTGCTACCGTAACTAGCTGTTCCCTCTTGTACTTCCTTTATTATCCGCTTATCAACTATATCTCTTTGGTAACTAGCTCCAGCATTTAACAAGACAATTTTAAATGACTCTGCTGCTGTTTGTGTTGTAACAAGGTCGACTTGTATTGGTGCCTCCAGCCTTATTTTATCAATTTTGTCTTCATTAATATTTATTCCAGCATAATTATCTCTGGTCACCTCCTCATTCCCCACAAGCACATTCCCATTCAAGTAATACTTCCCATACGGCTCATAAGGGTCCAAAATTTTGTCTTTTTTTGATCTTGTCGCCGGGCCTGCCTTATAGGTATTGTTTACGATATTATAATTGCCTTCCTCGCCGCCGTAACTGTTATTATTTTGCCAGTTATAGATAACATTATTTCTAAAATCTACTATTTCCTCTTCAGGTTTCTTATGATACCTGGCACCATTAAAACGAGGGTTTCTGCTTCTATGGTGAGCAAAAAGATTGTGGTGAAACGAAGCTTTCTTGCCTCCCCAAATGCCCCCAAAACCATGAACTCCTTTTTCATGAACAGAATTGTTTAGACTTTCAGAAATAATGCAATACTGAACCGTTGTCAATTCATTATCATAAATGGAGGCCACTTCGTCCGTACTCCAACTAAAACTACAATGATCAATAATTAAATTTTTGTTGCCATTCGCACTGATGGCATCTGCCTGATCTTTATGTTCATCTCCAAGTCGTGAACGGATATAACGAATGATTACATTATCCCCCTTAATTTTTAATGGATGATTCTTCAACGTAATTCCATCACCCGGTGCACTTTGTCCGGCTATAGTTAAATTACCATAATTTATATCGATTGATTCTTTGAGTTCTATATTCCCGGAAACAGAAAAGGTAATAATACGAGGATACTTTTTCCTAACGGCTTCCCGAAGGCTCCCCGGTCCAGAATCATTGAGATTTGAAACTATGAGCACTTCACCACCTCTTCCTCCAGATGCATATCTGCCATAACCTTCGGCACCTGGAAAAGCAAGATCCTGGCTCTTCGCAACGAAGCTCGCTAATAGAACAAACAGTGCTGTCCACTTTTTCATGAAAAATAAAATATATTATAAATAGAAACAGCCAGTGACGAAAACACTGTTAATTACTGAACTTCTTTCAAAGGAGAAAAATCTGGCGACTTTACATCGCCAGATCTTACATTCAAATTACTACTTTTTAATAAACCTTTGTTTTTCAATATTGCCACCGCCTTCATAACCAACAAGGTATACGCCATTCTCCAACGCGCTTATATCAATCTCCAGAACACCTGTCCCCGATGCGATCTCATAGCGAATTAATAACTCTCCTTGCAAAGAATAAATTAAAACTCTTCCTGCTCCTAATTCATTCTCTCTTTGAATTGTGATTTTATTGTATGCAGGATTAGGCCACATAGCAAAAGCTACACTATTTGGTTCGAGTTCTGTAGCAAGTACAATATCATTTGTAGTACCCGAAACAGCAACATTAACATCGTCTACACCAGTACTGCTATGAACAATATTTCCACTAGAAGTTCCTATTGCCACGGCATTCAGTCTGATCAATAGGGTGATGGTTTCTACTGCGCCTTCAAGAGGTACCAGGGTCAACGAGTTTAACCAGGTGTCCCCATCAATTGAGATTTCAAAGCCATCTGGCAAAGAAATCGATACATTGGAGGTCAGGCTTGAGCCACTAAGCGTATAGGATTGAGCTTCAGATGGCGTTCCAAGCGATTGTGAAAAACCAGTTAATTCGCCTTCAATTGTAAGGCCTGGATCCGTGATAACCTCACCAGCTACCGCGATTGTTGCCTCGACTGCATCAAGTGAGGTATGCGTGATCGAACCGGATAAACTACCAAGGGTCGAACCAAATTGTCTTACATAAACTAAGGCATTTGTTATAGTTCGGTCTGTGCCACCTAATTTAAATGAGGTTCCCCAATCTAGATCGTCTGCTGATACCTCATAACCAGTAGGTGCGGTAACCGTAACAGAATCTTTCAAGTTTACCCCTGAGACACGATAATTTTGCGACGAGGATGCCGTACTAATATTCTGAACAAATCCATCTAACGTTCCGGTAATTGTGAGTTCCGGTATAAGCTCAACTGTCGTTCCACTTACATCCGTCAATTCATCTTCGGCTCCAGCACTTGTATTCGAAATCTGCCCAGAAAATTCGCCGACTGCACTTGCATTTAGCCTAACAATAATAATAGTGTCCTCAACTATTCCTCCAGTTTGTTCAATCACTAATGGATTAGCATTCGTGAACCAGTTAGTTGTATCAACAGATACTTCAAAGTTCACGGGAGGGGTCATC
>CBDUMS010000148.1:0-3803 GCA_965368405.1 uncultured Cyclobacteriaceae bacterium | reverse complement strand
ATTAACCTGCTTACGGCATGCCGCTCCTGGTATTCCGACATATCGATTCTAACCATTGCATGTTCATCATTAAACAGGTACGATGCCAACGCCTTAGAAAGCTCGGTCTTGCCCACTCCGGTTGTGCCTAAGAAAATGAATGACCCAATGGGTCTTCTCGGATCTTGCAAACCCGCTCTACTCCTTCGAACAGCATCAGACAATACCGTAATAGCTTCTTCCTGACCTGCAACACGCTTGCTGAGCTCTTCCTCCAAGTGGAGTAATTTAGCCTTTTCACTTTCCAACATCTTGGATACAGGAATGCCCGTCCATTTGGCTACTATCTCTGCGATATCTTCATTCGATACCTCCTCTTTTAATAGTGGGCTTTCTCCAGCTTGCATTTCGGCCAGTCCCTTTTTAAACTCTTCGAGCTTCTGCTGGGCTTCGATAATTTTACCATAGCGTATCTCCGCTACCAACCCCAGGTTGCCACTTCGCTCAGCCTGCTCCGCCTCTACTTTATATTGGTCGATGAGCTCCTTCTGATTTTGAATACCATGAATAACATTCTTCTCGTTTTCCCACTTCGCTTTAAGGCGGTTACGCTGATCGGTTAATTCTGCTATGACTTTCGTTAACTTCGATTCCTTTGCTTTGTCTTTCTCACGTCGGATGGCTTCGCGCTCAATCTCCAACTGCATGATTTTACGCTGCAATTCATCAAGCTCCTCTGGTAAAGAATCAATTTCTATCCGAAGTTTAGAAGCGGCCTCATCCATAAGATCAATGGCCTTGTCGGGTAAAAATCGATCAGAAATATAGCGTGATGATAACTCTACAGCAGCAATTACAGCGTCATCTTTAATTCTAACGCCATGATGCAACTCGTATTTATCCTTGATTCCCCGCAGAATAGAAATGGCATCTTCATTCGAAGGCTCATTTACTAAAACAGTTTGGAATCTTCTTTCGAGAGCCTTATCCTTTTCGATATGCTTTTGGTACTCCTTAAGTGTTGTAGCTCCAATAGCATGAAGCTCTCCTCGTGCCAACGCCGGCTTCAGTAGATTCGCAGCATCCATTGCTCCTTCGCCACCACCTGCGCCGATGAGAGTATGAATTTCGTCGATGAACAATATTATCTCACCATCAGAATCGGTTACTTCTTTGATTACCGCTTTTAAACGTTCTTCAAACTCACCTTTATATTTAGCACCGGCAACCAAGAGCCCCATATCTAATGAGATCAGTGTTTTTGATTTGATATTTTCTGGAACATCACCATCAACAATGCGCTGCGCCATACCCTCAACTATCGCTGTTTTACCAGTACCCGGCTCACCAATAAGTATAGGGTTGTTTTTAGTTCTTCGCGATAAGATCTGCAGCACCCTACGAATCTCTTCATCGCGACCAATTACAGGATCAATTTTCCCTTTCTTCGCCAATTCATTAAGGTTCTTAGAATATCGCTCAAGCGATCGATATTTACCTTCAGCGTTAGGATCCGTTACCTTACTACCTCCTCTCAATTCTGCAATTGCTGCTATTAATTCTTTACGATTAAATCCAACATCTTTGAGTAGGCTAGCGACCTTATCCGATCCTGCAAGCAGACCAATTAGCACATGTTCGATCGCTATATATTCATCCCCGAATTCTTTTAGTGATTTTTCAGCGGCCTGTAATGCCTTATTTGCATCATTCGATAGATAGGGTGTCTGCCCCGATACTTTGGGATAGCTCTCAATAATTTCTTCAAGCTTGGTATTAAGGACATTATTATTAATGTTCAATTTCTTCAGAATAAATGAAATTACATTTTCATCCGTCTTAAGCAATGCGTACAATAAGTGGCCCGTTTCAATAGCTTGCTGACCTCTCGTAGAGACATCAGTCATTGCCGACTGAAGCATCTCTTGTGATTTTATAGTGTATTTGTCAAAGTTCATATTTCTTCCTTTTGTACCTTCACATCAAATATATTACCGAACCATAAATTCGGTAATTTTGGCATACTTTTTATCTAAACACCTCATTTTCAAGCCATTTTGACAGATGCGAATCAAGCTAAACTTTCCTGATACTCCCTGTTTCCAAACTAAAATTACGGTAAGTATTGCAGATATAAACTATGGTGGTCACATGGGTAATGAACGCTTTTTACTCATGATGCAGGAAGCACGATTGCGTTGGCTGCAGTCCATGGGTTTTAAAAACGAAAAAGAAATCGTTGCTCCAATAGGGATTATAGTGGCAGATGCTGCACTTCAATATAAAGCCGAAGTTTTTCATGGTGAAAACCTAAGCATAGCATTGGCTATTGGAGATCGCTCTTCCAAAGGGTTCGACCTATACTATAAGTTAATCAAAGAAGACGGGTCCACTGCAGCATTGGGGAAGACAGCCGTCCTATTTATTGATTATCAAACCCGAAAACTAGCTTCTATACCAGAAAAAGTGCTTAGCCAGATTAATTAGTCTGAAATTTTAAATGCTTGATTTATAGTAGTTCTAGCTACTTTTGCGCCATGGCGGAAAAGAGAGACATTCGGAAATTATCCAAAGACGAGCTTAAAGCATTTTTTATTGAACAAGGAGATAAGGCCTTCAGGGCAAATCAGGTATATGAATGGCTCTGGAATAAATCAGCAAGTTCTTTTGAGCAAATGACGAACCTTTCCAAGTCTACCCGAGAGCTCCTGCAAAACAACTTCGTCTTCAACACAATAAATCTGAAAGAAAGCCAGGTCAGCAACGACAGAACCATAAAATCGACTTTTACGCTTCACGACAATTTTATGGTAGAAGGAGTTTTAATTCCTACGAAAACCAGAATGACGGCCTGTATCTCGTCGCAGGTGGGATGCTCATTAAGCTGTAAATTTTGTGCTACCGGCAAATTAAAGCGCGAGCGAAATCTCGATGCAGGTGAAATTTATGATCAGGTAGTAGCGATAAAAAAACAAGCGGAAGAAGAGTATGATGCCCCCTTGAGCAATATTGTATATATGGGCATGGGCGAGCCATTATTGAATTACAATAATATGCTGCAGTCGGTAGATTATATTACGAGCGAAGAGGGCCTTGGAATGTCACCAAAGCGAATAACGGTATCCACGGCAGGGATCGCCAAAATGATAAAGAAATTAGGCGATGATGAAGTGAAGTTCAATTTAGCTTTATCGTTACATGCAGCTAATGATAAAAAGCGCAATGAGATCATGGAGATTAATGAGACTAACTCCTTGTCTGAGTTAAGAGAAGCGCTTAAATATTATTACGCCAAAACAAAAAACATTGTCACCTACGAGTATATCCTCTTTCATGATTTTAATGATTCGCTGCAAGATGCAGAAGAGTTGTATCGATTTACAAAACATGTGCAATCGAAGGTTAATATAATAGAATATAATCCGGTCAGCGACACTCCTTTCTCTAAAGCCGATGGTGATTCGTTGGATCAATTTGCTGCCTACCTCGAGAAAAGAGGCGTTACCGTAAAAGTACGTCGTAGTCGAGGCAAGGACATCGATGCCGCATGCGGGCAGCTAGCGGGGAAAAGTTAGGTGGGGAGTGTGGTAGTGTGGTAGTGTTGGAGTGTGGTAGTGTTAGAGTGTTGGAGTGCGGGAGTGCGGGAGTGTTGTGGTGCGGGAGTGTTGGAGTGTGGTATTGGGCTTGTTGATCTCTTTAGACTTTTATTTGTACCATCAGATATCTCCTCTTTGATTTTTCGAAAACATAACCGGTATCGGTACGTACAATTAGTCATGGGTTTGCGTAGACTTTTCACTTTCATCCTGATCCTATTTACCTCT
>CBDUMS010000147.1:0-3879 GCA_965368405.1 uncultured Cyclobacteriaceae bacterium | reverse complement strand
TGACGGATGCTGACGTTGATGGTAGCCATATCCGTACGCTTATCCTTACCTTCTTCTTTCGCTATATGCGCGAACTCATTGAAAGCGGCTATGTCTATATTGCTTTGCCACCACTATATCTTCTTAAAAAAGGCAAAAACGAGCGCTACTGCTGGAATGATGCTGATAGAGATCGCTTTGTACAAGAGCTGGGCGGTGATAAGGAAGATTCTGTTTCCGTACAACGTTACAAAGGTTTAGGAGAGATGAACCCTGAGCAACTTTGGAATACAACGATGGATCCTCAGCACCGAAGTTTAAAGCAAGTAACGATTGAATCTGCTGCCGAAGCCGATCACCTTTTCTCCATGTTAATGGGTGATGAGGTAGCTCCTCGAAGGGAGTTCATTGAACGTAATGCACGTTACGCCAATATCGACACTTAAAATTTCGGCCTAAGGCAACCTTTGGTCTAATAATTGAGTCTTATATAAAAAAAGACTATGAAAGGACTGTTCACGCTATTGTTAACTGCTCTTACAGTTTCGCTATTTGCTCAAGAGACTGTAAAGATCGAACCATATACTTCCTTAGTAATTAGTAGGGGAGTAGACGTTCGTCTGGTGCAATCGAATTCCAACGAAGCTAAGGTTGAAGTAAACGGAATCGATTTTGATGACCTCATCATCGAGAGTAAGAATAATGAGTTGAGCATTAAGGTTGCCACAAAATCGTTATGGCAAGAAATGCAGGATAACCACTGGTGGGCTAGAATTGAATTACCCTATCAAGTAATTTCTAATCTGGAAGTTCTGACAGGAGCTAAACTTTCTGCTAAGGAAGTATTGAAAGGTGAAGATATCGATATGCAGGTAAGCATGGGTGGCGAAATAGAATTAGACCTGGATCTGGAACTCCTGATAATAGATGCGAGCATGGGAGGTCTTGCCGAGTTTACGGGGAAGGCTAAAATTGTTGAGATTAATGCCAGCATGGGATCCGAAACAGACCTAAGAGACCTCGAAGCTGAAGAAGTTAATGCTAAATCAACTATGGGCAGTGAGGTTAGGGTGCAGGCCACAAAATCATTCGATGGTAAAGCTGTAATGGGTGGCTACATCCGGGTAACGGGTAATCCAGATAGGTTCTATGAAGATACCAGTATGGGGGGCGAAATATCATCCCAAAAATAGCAGATCAACTGCTTTTACTCCATCTCAACAGGGGGATTAGTTCTCCTTTTTTGCATGAATCAAAGAAGGTTTTAAACCGACGTTCTTGAGTTTCTTCTTTTTTTGCTGACATGATCCAACCTATAGATATTTTACGTTTAGAAGGAGCCATCTGATCATAAAAACGCTGGGCTTCAGGATCCGCTTTGAGTTGTTTTAAGTAGTTGTTGGGTAAAGACTTAATATCTTGCTCATAAGTGTAAATTTCTGATTTTTCAGTTGTTCTATGAGAATAGGCTTCAAGACCTGCAGGCTTTATTTTGCCGGATTTAATGATCTTATTCATCGTAGCAATATTCTTTGTACTCCAGATACTTGTTTTCCGACGGGGAGTAAACCTTATTTTGTAGCTCTCTTCGTCAATACTTTTGCGCAGACCGTCAATCCAACCGTAGCATAAGGCTTCTTCTACCGATTCTTCCCAGGTAATACTGGCTTTACCCGTATGCTTTTTATAATAGCATAACCATAACTCTGCTTCTTTTCTATGATGTTTATTAAGCCATTTGTTGAAATGCTCAGGAGATTCAAAATATTGATGATTCGCCGCCATGATTAATAGCTGTTGTCAAGAGCAAATACAGGCTTACGTTTCATCCAGCGTCCTCGTGTAAAGTCAGGAAAGAAGACCGGTTCACTTCCGCCAGCAATCGATTGTTCCGATAATGGTGTAATTGCGCTCCAGGCAGCAGCGTCGTAGGCATCGAGGGGAGTTGGCGCTTTTCTTTTTACAGCTTCTATGAAGGCGTGAACTACAAAAAAGTCCATTCCTCCATGACCAGCACCTGAGGCATCTGATCCATATTTTTTCCATAAGGGATGGTCGTATTTGTCCATATATTCCTTATCGGATTCCCAGCGATGTGCTTCTTTACTTTTATTTTCAATGTAAATGGAGTCATTCAAATCCATCCAAATACCATTAGTGCCTTGTACTCTAAAACCTAATGAGTAGGGCCGTGGTAAGTTCGTATCATGTTGAACAGTTATCGATTCCCCATTCACTGTTTTGATCACCGTTGTAATTACGTCGCCAAGTTTCCAATTAATTTTTGCATTAGGATGATCCTCGCCAGCCTGGTCGACGATATATTTATGTAGTCCTTTTGCCTTAGTAGCTGTTGAAGTGAGGTAATCGAATCGATTACCACGGTTTATGTTCAAATATTCTGCAACCGGACCAATACCGTGGGTAGGGTAGATGTCGCCATTTCTGTGGATCGAGTGTTCTGTACGCCATTTTGCCTCAGAGAAACCCTTTTCCCCGAACTCTACACCGCCACCGTAAGGTTGCGTGCCATTGTTAAACTTAACCGCTCTTAGATCGTGCTGATAACCACATTCCAGATGGATAAGCTCGCCGAATAATCCTTCGCGTACCATTTGTAATACGGCCATAATATCACGGCGATAGCAGACATTTTCAAGAATCATTACCGGTACTCCCGTCTCTTCATAGGTATCAACAAGGTCCCAACACTCTTCTAAGGTGTTTGCTGCTGATACTTCTACGCCTGCATATTTCCCGGCTTTCATGGCATCCACAGCCATTCGTGTATGCCACAACCAGGGCGTAGCAATTATTACTCCGTCAATGTTTTCTTCGGCTAGTAAGTCTTTATAGGCGGTTTCATTGCCTGTAAATTCTTTAGCGGCTTTCTGACCAGCATCTTTTATCGCATCTCGGGCAATTTTTAAAGACTTAGAATCAATATCGCAAATAGCCACCACCTCGGTATCTGTTCTGCGTAGTAATAGATTGAGGTGGTTTCTACCACGCAATCCAACTCCGATTAGGCCTATGCGCACCTTTCTATCGTCTTTACCAAAACTTATATTGGGAATAGACAACAGTGATAACCCGAGGCCAGCTGCTGTTCCTGTTTGAATAAATTTACGCCGACTATATTCTGTGTAGTTTGTCATGATCTTTCTAATTGGTTCTTCAATGTAACGATCGAGTCAATTTGGGGAAGTAACTCCATGCCCTTACGATAGAGAGTAAATTGATTTTTTGCTCTGTCTAAATTGTGACCAGGGTAATCTGTGCTATAATAAACATCGTTGTTCAAATAATCTGTGAGCATCCTTAAGCCCATTAAAAAAGGCATATAGCACGTAGCGCGAGCAAGGAATTCTAGATCTAGCGATTTTTTATTCAGATTAAGTGCTTCAATAAAGCTAAGACTAAACGAGCGTATCATACTTAAATCATAGTCTATCTCATCAAGATCTATTGCATCTTCTGCAGTAGTACTGCAAATTGTCCTAACCGAATCACCATAGTCCAGCGCGATATAGCCTGGCATTATTGTATCATAATCAACTACAACGGCATCTCCCGAATTAGAAAATATAAGATTATTCATCTTGGTATCGTTATGAGTTACCTGAAGCGTGCATTGCTCAACGAGTTCATTATAATAGTCAACCCAAAGTTGTATATCCATCCCTACTAGATCAACCTGCTCTTGAGATTTCACAATTCTATTTTGATCCGCATTCTTAATTGAATCTTTAAATTGATTATACCTGAAATTAATATTATGAAATTTTGGGATGGTAACGGCAATTTTCTTAACGTTTAGCGTTTCCAATGCCATTAAAAACTTACCATAAGATTTTCCTGCTACAGCAGCCATTTCGTTATTTTCGGCATTATCATACG
>CBDUMS010000146.1:0-3892 GCA_965368405.1 uncultured Cyclobacteriaceae bacterium | reverse complement strand
GTTTTCTGGCTGGAAAAAGCCGTAACTGTTGCTGAAAATGAGAAACAAAAAGAGGCTTTTGAGCTTTTAATCGAGTATTATAAAACCGGCGATCTGGAAATCTGGGATAAATATAATATTGCCTGGGCTTCAACAACGGAAGGCGACATCGATTATATCAATAGTTTCATTGAGGTATATAACGACCCATTGGCATACCGCGGTTCATATGAGTCGATGATACAAATCACTGATTTCGAAGCTTCGGAACGGATGGCCACCTTGGCTCAGAATGCTCAGTGGTTCGAGGATAATTCAACCATAATGGATGAGCACAAAAAGGAGAATGTAGTGGGTGTAAGCTATAAAGTGGTAACCATTGCGGGAGAGGCTGGTGATGCTTCTCCATCAACACCTATTGGTGTAAACCTTCCTAATTCCGATTGGATCAGGGCCAAATATGGTTCTAAATCGGTTAGCCTTGGGAATATCGTAGATGGCTATGCGCAAGCAGGAAGTACAGGAACTTTACAAGAGTTTTATTATAGCGACGACATGATTAAACGCGCCCAAGAGCACGGACAACTGGCCGGTAAACTTCATACAGCACTTCATGAGGTGATAGGGCATGCTTCGGGAAGAATAAATGATGGAATAGGAACTCCGAAAGAGACTTTGAAAAGTTATAGCTCAGCACTTGAAGAAGGTAGAGCCGACCTTGTTGCACTCTATTACCTATTAGACCCAAAGCTAGTTGAACTTGGCGTTATGCCGAGCCTCGAGGTTGGTAAGAGTGAATATGACTCTTACATTATGAATGGGCTTTTTATGCAGTTAAAAAGGATTGAGCCAGGCGAAGTGATTGAAGAATCGCATATGCGAAATCGTGCCATGGTAGCGCGTTGGGCTTATGAAAAGGGAATGGATGAAAACGTAATTGAACGCAAAGAAAAAGAGGGTAAAACATATTTTGTTGTAAACGATTATGAAAAGCTTCGCGTATTATTTGGCGAGCTCTTGCGCGAAATACAAAGAATCAAGTCAGAAGGTGACTATGAAGCAGGGAAAAGTCTTATTGAAAACTATGGTGTACAAGTAGATCCTGAAATGCACAAGGAAGTCCTGGCCCGAATGGAGGCACTAAATGCTGCTCCTTATGGTGGTTTTATTAACCCTGTTTTAAAACCTATCGAAGATGATAATGGCGAAATAACAGATGTAGTAGTGGAATACCCTGATGATTTTACTGCACAGATGCTGTTTTATGCAAAGAACTACTCGTTTTTGCCGGATATCAATTAGAGATATTAGAAATAACCAACAAAAAAAGGGTAGTGAATTCTCACTACCCTTTTTAAATGTCTTAAAAGTTTACTGTACTTCTATAGATATTGTAGAACTCATATTATCGCCGTAAGAACGATGAAACCCGTCGGCAAATTGAAGGGTAAGGGTGTATTTACCCGGAGCTAACTCGAGCTCAGTCTCTTCTTGACCTTTACCGAAATGAATGTGCGTATCATCGGCACCAACTACGGTTCCATAGGGGGTAGGGCCTTCGTTAATAATGATGTGATGATGCCCTGTTCCTTCCATGATTTCTCCTGCGGGCTGAACTTTAATCCCCTCAGATCCCATCTCAACTTTAACTGGACTGCTTACTACAGCACCGTCTTCAAGGTTTACAAAAAACACTCTAGCTCCTTCTGGCGCAGCTATCATTTCCGCAATACCGCTTGCTTCATCACCACTATCGGCAGTAGGATGCTCGCCAGAGGGATGCTCATCTGCAGTGTGCTCACCTTCATTACTTTCTTTTGTTTCTCCACCACACGCAACAAACATTGCAAGTGCAATAAATAAAGTACCAATTTGAAATTTTTTCATCTTTTTGTTTAGTTAATAGGTTATGTTCAAAATAAAATTAAAAGGGAGTAGACACCAAGCTCAAACCATTAAATCTAACCTTCAAACCCAACTCCTCATGCTTGCAAGCCCAATTCTACTCCCTATTAGCGCAACGAATTGAGAGCTAGATTAGTTCAAAGAATCTGGGAATAATCTCTTGGATTTATTTCACCTTAATTAGTCTAAATCCACAGTGTTTAGTTTCACTCATGGACTCAGGTGCGGTATTATCGTAAAAGTCATACGCAGAATAGCCATATGATTTCAATGCATCATTATCCATGTAATATTCAGCAGCATTGCCGCCAAGGTCGTAAATACTGGCAGCCATTACTTTAATAGGCTTGTAACTGCCACAAGTTGTAAAAAGAATCTTTCCACTCGATACTATTTTCGCTTTCAGCTTCGTCGCATCAGTAAGGGTTAAGTCATATCCTGCCCAATAGGCTAGAGTGTTTTCCTGAGCCGCAACTTTGCCCGCCAATTTATGAAGCGCCTTAGCCTCTTCATTATTTGGTAAACGATACTGGCTTCCCGTTAAACTGTTGAGCTCCGCGATGTATTTTTTAATCATGTCTTCCGATAAGCCAACAGCAGGTTTATTATCCTCACCATCGGTATAGCTATAATCGATAATAAGTGCTCTGACTTGAGCATTGGTTACTTCGAAAATACCGATAGCAGTAGAGTCTTTCTTTATGGCACTAGTTTGTGGAATGAGCTTTCCTTTAACTTCTATACCAAAATTCCCATTCGTCTTGCTAGCATTCTCAGATAGAGCAAGAAGATGTCCTAAAGGGCTTTCTTCTTTATACGCTTCGTTTTTAGGTTCATAGGTTTCGAAGAGGTAGGTGTCAATCCAAATCAACTCTTCTTTCATTTTACGCTTTTGATGCGTTATTTTTTGTAGTCCATGCGGTTGTCCGGGAAACCAAAGAAAACGCACCGGGGCAATGCCTACTTGCTGTAATCCGCGATAGTATTCCCACCCCTGATCACGTGGTACGGATCGGTCTTCGCTGCCATGAAAAATTATCGTGGGGGTTTTTATTTTCTCAATCTCAAACAAGGGAGATTTAGTTATGTAGGTTTCGTTATAGGTTTTTCCGTCTACATCGTCCCAAGGTGCGCCACCAAAGTAGTATTGATCGAATGTCACACCGAATCGACATGTTCCGTAATCTGAGGTCCAGTTTACATCGCCAGCACCAGCTGCACAAACCTTAAACATATCGGGATAGCGCAGGGTGAGCATGGTTGCTAGAATAGCACCATTAGACCAGCCCATTACACCTAACTTATCCATGTCGACCATGCCTTTATCGTTGAGGCTGTTTATCGCATTGATTAAGTCAATTTCCTCAAGATCGTAATAAACACCGTAACCAATAGATTCTACAAATTCTTGCCCGTGGTTACCGCTGCCATGATAATTGGGTTTTAGAATGAAAGACCCTCGCTGAGCGAGAATTTGAGGGTAAGTAGACCATCTTTCGCTCCAGCTATCTGAATCAACACCAGTAGGACCACCATGAATAGAGAGCATAAGAGGGTATTTCTTCCCGGGTTCATAGTTTTCAGGATAATACAGGATACCATTAACTTCCTCGTTATTTGCTCCCTGCCATTTGTATACCTCCGCTTTGGTTTTAGGTAATTTGTCTAAATTCTTATTGAGCTTAACAAATACCTTATTATCGCTGATTCTAACATCTTTTTTCCTGATTTCCATACTGGCTACTCGAAATTCAGGGAGTGCACTAGCTGTTGAGTAATTGAAGGCCAGTTTCTTACCATTTTCCGATACCGATAGCACACGAATGTGATCATTCATCTTACCAAAGTCAAGAGATTGTTTGCCCCAGATTAAACCCGTTTTTTTATAAAGCGCTAAGGTGCGATAGGGGCCATTGGCTAACGTAGCTAGCACGTCGTTACCAATTATGCTATAGCCACCTGCTAATCCGTTCTTCCACTTTAAGTCGACTTGTGTTACTTTGTTGTC
>CBDUMS010000145.1:0-4055 GCA_965368405.1 uncultured Cyclobacteriaceae bacterium | reverse complement strand
CTATTTTGGCATTTGGCAGTCCAGATAGTGATGCAAGTGCTATACTCGATGAAGCAGGTTTTGGAGGATGTGTTGGCTATAACCAAAAAGATATTATTAAAGATATAGTTTTAAGGGAGTATGAAGCTTTTCTGGGCGGAGCAGAGCAAGGGAACAACCCGAATGTGCATAAATATCATCGAAAGGAACTGACAAAATCGTTAGCAGCTTGCTTGGATAAGCTCTAGCGTGCTATTTTGCTAAATATGAATTCAATAAATAAAATATCTGTTGCCATAGTTGGTTGTGGTCATATCGGTAAGCGTCACGCAGCCGTAATTGATGAGTCTCCATTCCTCGAGTTGGCTGGACTATGCGATATCGAATTAGAAAGGGCTCAAGAATTAGGCGATCTATATAATGTTAATATTCGCGAAGTAGATTATAAAAAGCTGCTCGAGAAGAAGATAGATCTTATTTCAATATGTACCCCGCATTATCTACACAAAGAGATGGCAATTTCCTCCCTTAAAGCTGGGCGCAATGTAATTGTTGAAAAACCAATGGCGCTTTCGTCTGCAGATGCGAACGAAATGACAGCGGTGGCCGATACACTAGGTCAAAAACTATTTGTAATCAAACAGAATAGGTTTAATGTTCCCATTAAGTTAGCAGAAGAAGCAATCCGCAATAACCATTTGGGAGAGATCTTTATGGTACAATGCAATGTGTTGTGGAATCGGCATCAGGCCTATTACGACCAATCGGAATGGCGAGGTTATTTAAATAAGGAAGGAGGAGCATTATTTACACAAGCTAGTCATTTTATCGATATTCTGGTATGGTGGTTTGGCGATGTTATTGATGCAAACACGAAAATTGCTACTCAAAATCATAAGATTGAAGTTGAAGATGCTGGGATTACTAACCTGCAGTTTAGCTCTGGCGTTTTGGGCTCGCTCAACTGGACCACCAACATCTATAATAAAAACTACGAGGGGAGCATTACTATTATTGCTGAAAAAGGCACCATTAAAATTGGTGGTGCTTACCTAAATAAAATTGAGTTTTGGGATGTGCAATCGTATCCTCTTCCTGAGAATATTGCGTACATAGATTTACCGAATAATTACGGAAAATATCAAGGTTCCAGTTCAAATCACCATAAGGTATTTGAGGAGGTGGCAAAAAGCCTTTTAGGTGAAGCATCGAATACAGTTGAAGGTTACGAGGGAGCTCGCTCGATTGAGGCCATTGAAAAAATATATAATGGAGTGAAATGAACAGACCAAGAATATTTAATAGTGAAATCAGAGACGTTACTTTCGGCGAAAACGTAAAACTTGTGCAACCAGTTAATATCTATGAATGTACGATTGGTAGCGATTGTTTTATTGGGCCCTTTGTTGAAATTCAAAAAGGTGTTAAGGTAGGTGATAGAACCAGGGTACAATCACATACATTTATCTGCGAGCTGGTAGATATAGATAATGACTGTTTTATAGGGCATGGCGTAATGTTCATTAATGATACGTTTAGCGGAGGAGCTCCTGCAGGTGGAGATAGCAGTAAATGGTTAGCAACTAAGATTGGAAAAAATGTTTCTATTGGCTCCAATGCCACGATTCTACCGGTTAGCATTTGCGATGGGGTAGTAATTGGCGCAGGCAGTGTAGTAACGAAAGATATCACTGAACCGGGAACATATGTCGGCAACCCAGCGAAAAAATTAAAATAGAATGGAAGTCCCTTTTGTAGATTTAAAACGTCAATACAAATCAATTAAGTCCCAAATCGACACGGCTATTCAATCTGTAATTGATCAAACATCATTTATTGGTGGAGAGCATGTTGCTGAGTTTGAACGGCGCTTTGCAGACTACATTGGCTCTCAATTTTGTATAGGTTGTGCTAATGGTACCGACGCTATTGAAATTGCTTTGGAGGCATTGGGTGTAGGTTCTGGAGACGAAGTTTTAGTTCCGTCATATACATGGGTTTCAACCGCCAGCGCTGTACAACGAGTAGGAGCTATGCCCGTCTTTATAGATGTTCACCCAGATTTTTATACAATAGACGCGGAGCTGCTCACCGCGGCTATTACCACGAAGACCAAAGCAATAATACCGGTACATTTTTATGGATTGGCAGCACCAATGGTGCAAATAATGGAAATTGCTCGTGCACATAATCTTTATGTAATTGAGGATTGTGCGCAGGCTCATGGTGCCACAATTGGCAAACAAAAAGTCGGCACTTTTGGCGACTTGGCTACGTTTAGCTTTTATCCAGGGAAAAATCTTGGTGCTTACGGCGATGGCGGTGCCATTCTTAGCAATAATGCTAAGCTTGCTGACAAATGCTTACTAATTGCTCGCCTTGGTCAGTCGGGTAAACATAATCACCTTATGGCCGGAAGAAATAGCAGGCTCGATACACTGCAGGCCTCGGTATTAACGGCCAAGCTTCCTTATCTTGATGAATGGACCGCGAAGAGACGCTGGGTTGCTCGTCAATATAATATTGCATTCGATGATATGGATGTAAAACATCCCCGAATTCCTAACGATTTTAAGCACGTTTATCATTTATACGTACTTCAAGTCGATAACCGGGATGAACTTAAGCAGTTCTTAGCGAAGAAGGGCATTCAAACCCAGTTACATTATCCGAAGCCATTAAATCAATTTGCTTTTTTTGAGAAATCTGAACCCAAACCAGTGAGTGATTCTATGGCACCCCGACTACTTTCATTACCTATATTCCCTGAGATGACGCAAGAGGAAGTGACTTATGTGATTGAGCAGGTAAGAAAATTTGTTAGCTTCGGCGCCCGATAAGCTTGTTTACAATGTTATTGATATCTTCACTGATATTGAGCATATAGATTGAGGCCCCGAAAATAATGCTTACAATCGCAGAGCGGTAAAGGATATCCAAATATGTATCCTGTAGTTGCGGTAGCCAGATACCAAGAGCCAATACGAGGGCACCAATGGCAAGAGTTTTCAGGGTTTGAACACTAAAGGGTTGAATTCTCATCCGGAATAATATGAAAAGGTATTTCGCTAGATTAAAAAGTATTAAGGCAATTGCAGAACCAATTGCAGCCCCGTTTAATCCGTAGATTGGGATTAATAATAGGTTAGCGGTAATGGTAACAATGGCTAGTAATATTATGAGATAGACGTTTACTTTATAATGCTTAGACATCACAATAATTTCACCATTCAACCCAGCGGCCATATCAAAAAGTTTTCCTGCACCAATAATTAATACAACCATACTGCCAAGCGAGTATACTTCTGTTCTTGGAATTAAAGTGTACAGGTTATCCAGATTAATCCACAGTCCTATAAAGATTAATAGCCCAATTATTAAATTATTCAGAGCACTCTTTCTATAGATAGTATTTACTTCTGCCAAATCATTTTTTTCAAATGCTCGTGAAATCACAGGGAGTCCAATTTGAGCCACAGCACGTTTTGGAAGTTCAATAAGTACCGCAATATAGAAAGCAGTTGTATAGATAGCATTTTCGGTGAGTCCTAACATCCCAGTTACCATTAAACTATCTACTTTACCTATAATTAGTATCCCACTAGCTCCAAGAAAGGTAATTAGGGCGTAGCTTATCATAGGCTTTATGATTTGACGGTTAAGAACTACATTTTGTAAGGAGAAATGTATGACCTTTTTTTGAAATAGGTAAAGAGCGAGTATCAGCAGGCTAGCGCCGTAGGCCATCAATAAAAAGATAACGAACCCCGTAAATTCAAATATTCCTGTGGCAAATAGGATGATGCCTGTGAGTGTTAAAGCTCTTAACCATACTTCTTTCAAGAAATTGGGTAAAACAATATTGAGCGAAGACTGACAAAATGCTACTAAGATCTGATTAACAGACATAATTAAGATGAGCATTAGGATGTAATTGAGATAGGCAGGCACTTCAGGTGAATGCTGCATGAAGTACGACCCAATTTCAGTTTTAAATAATAAGAAAAGAGCAGAAAACAGGATTAATGATATAACAAGTAGCCCGAAGACCAAGCTCACAAACTCGCCATAGTGTT
>CBDUMS010000144.1:0-4317 GCA_965368405.1 uncultured Cyclobacteriaceae bacterium | reverse complement strand
TAATACTAGAAATGGGGCCGTCAGGTGCTTTTCTGGCTGTGGCTGTGTCCATTGTTTTTATCGCTACGGCCTTTATCCTGATGTTCAGGCGTGGTAAATGGAAAGAAGTTATGATCTAGGCCTAGGTCGATCCAGCCAGCACCACTTTTGTTTTATCATGACGTACAATGTCTTTCATCATTGACCTGAACGCTGCATAGTCCTCTGCGGGGTAATTTCCTTTCCAACGAACTAATTTGCGTACATACAATAGCCCTTTTTCGGTGAGCTGGTAGGTAGCAGAATATTTACCAAATTTGTTTTCGATAGAAACAGCATTAGGCAAATGCTCCACATGATACCCTTCTGGAAGTTCGAAAAACACGGAATCAATATCAGTGTAATTCATCGTTGCCCGGACTTCGGTTTGGCGATTCTTTACATTTCTTGGAATATAGCTCTGTTTATGTATCGGATTAACCTCGAAGAATATTCGCGTGCCGGTAATAGAGGCATAACCCGATGATTTAACCTCTATGGTTTCTGTTATTCTAGGTATGATCTCGGGCTCATGATGATATGAAAAATCTGAAATTTTGGTTTTTTTCATATCTACATTTTTTAACAGCCATTTTTCCTGTTCTTCTGGTGACTCTGTAAGCTGCCGTTCTACATTCTCATACTGTAAACCAGAGTAGGTCGTTGTTATTTTTGCATTAGCGTTCCCAGACTTATCTAGGGATACCTTAATCTTACTAAGTTGGAGATTGTCTTCGGCAGAATATGTTGGTGTCTTAACTAGTTTACCACCTCCTTCAGTTGACATAAGTACATGTCTATCGGATGTAAAGCTTCCCAGGTAGCCGAAAGGGTTGGTTTGGCTTGTGCATTCCAGCCAAATAGTGTCCTGCTCAAAAGGTACTGCCAGAAAAACGTGGTTAAACCGAGCATTAGGAAAATCTGTTATAATATCAGCTTTACCACGCCCGGCATACACCGTAGTATAAATCGATGGAATTCCTGCATGGGTTAACAGCGCTTTGGTGTAATTTGTTAAGGCTTTACAGTCGCCGTAGCCATTTTCATACACATATTTGGCATCGAAGGGCTCCCATCCTCCAATTCCCAATTGAACACTTACATATCGGGTAGAGTTCTGAACATATTCATATATGGCTTTGGCTTTAGCCCTTTTGTCATTAAGTCCACTCAATAGCTTTTCTAGTTCTGTAATGGCAGCTGGCGGCAGTTCATCTTTACCCTCTAAAAGCTTGTATTCAAAAGCGGCTATATCTTCCCAAGTACTCATAGAACCAATGTGCCCTTCTATTTCAAACTGTTTAGGGGTAATCATTACCATTGGCACTAAGTCTCGGGCTGGTGGACTGTACGGTTCTGACTCAAAGGCAGCAAGATCTTTCGCTATCCATTCATAAATCAAGTTGCCCTGAAACTCACGCTGGCTGCCTTCAATTTTTTGTTCGAAATAATTGACTCCTAAGGCCTTTGGAACCGTAACAGTAAACTTAGCATATTCTACAGATGTAGAAAGGTTGTCTTGTGGAAACCATCTAGGGTAAAACATCAATTCATCGTGCTGTACTTCATAATCGAAGACCAGCGTATAAGGGTACGACGGGTATGAAAAGTCAAGAACTTTTACACGATTATCCGTATACATGCTCGAGCCGCTGGCACTATGATCCCCAATATCAATATTTTTTATCTTCTTCACTTTCTTGCCAAACTTATCATACACCGAACCACTCACAGAGATTACTTTTTCTAAGCTACTATAATAGACAACCTGCGTGGCCTCTCTAGCGCCTCCCTCATTCAGTATAGTTAAGGTTAAGTGAAATCGTTCTCTTGCTTTGCCAGGATCTAGAATTTCGAACTCATGGATCGATTTTCTTACCACAACATTAGCCTCTTTTTTAAGCTCATCTTGGATAGACGCCACAGTCATTTCTTGTGCAGCTCCCAAGAATGAGAGTCCACAGAAGCTAATTATTAAAAGAGATCTCATTTTATGTATTCCTTTTAATAACTACTTGCTCAGCACACTTTTTAACAGCCTGATCATAGAACTGTTTTAGCATAACATATTCAGTAGGAAGAAACTTAGTCTTATTTATATTAAGCTGTGCTTTTACCTGAATGGTATTGCCGCTGCCGCTGATATTATAGCGAAATACAGCATCTTGGTTTGGAAGTGCAAAAGCCACAGCTTCGGGTAGTTCTTCAATACTATAGCCTTGAGGAATAGTAAAATTAAAAAAGTATGACTCCGCAATGGGTTGTGCATAATCAACTGGGTACTCTCTTTTCTCTAATTTGAAAGGGTTTTCATTAAGCAGTTCTCCCATGGTTGGGTTGAAGTATATATGACTGCCCGAAACGACTAAATTCTCGTTATATTCAAGTTCATATTTACATTTAAAAGGTCCGGCTACCCCCGCTGATTCATCAATTTCATATTCTTCAATTTCCCAACTCGCATTGCTAGCTTTTACGTCATCCATAAAGTCCTCTTCACCTTTCAGCTTGAAATTCCTATATTTTTGGTAGCTCGCATATCCCTTCGAAAGCGTATTTACTATACCTGTAACCATGCCCATCTCATCGATTGCAAAAATCCCCTGATAAAGGTTTTCATGATTGGCTGAAGGGTTAAGGTTTACCCAGCCCCAGGATGTATCGGAGACTCTCCACCCTTTACCGTTAAGGCATTTTTTAGGGATTGCCCCAGTTGGTAAGTACCTGTCGGTTCCATCTAATAATAAATATCCTTCTCCAAGATCAACATAAGCAAGTACAGAATTAAATTGGTTGCTAATGGCGAACGGTTCTTTTATCATACCATGACCCCGGGTACTTATTAAAACTGGATCAGAGGTAAATCCTAATTCACGTAACCCTGCTACAATCATCATATTTATGTCACCCGTTGAACCGGACTTGTCGTTCCATGCGCTTCGAAGCGTAGATGTAATATATTTACTATAACTACCGTTCCAATCGACCTGAGTTTTTATAAGGCTAAGGAGCATGGTTACTTTGGCCTCGTTTGATTCAGCCGCTGCAATTACGCCAAGTTCATCTTTCATATAGCCCGTATGTTTTAGCTCATCGCTATAACTATTGCTCTCGAGAAAAGACTTATTAAGAGAAGCCCAGGTTCCCATATGCTGTTTATAGGGTTGATTAGGGTAATTTTCTCCCTTCAACTCAAACTCAAGTTTAGTAACATAATCAGAGGGTGATGCCGTAAAACTCTCGGCCGTGAAGGCGGGCACATCTTTGGCAATCCAACGGTATGTTTTAATATTATAATCAATTGTTCCCGTAGAAGTTTCTCTACTTGAGGCGCCAAACTCCCATTCTTCCTTTTGCGTATAGGTTATTCGGGCAGCAGCAGATCCTGTTTCATAGGTGTCGAATTTGTGATAACCGGATTGCAACATTTGATAATCGAAGTATTCAGGAATTTTTGCTCTCAGCTCGCTGTGAACTACAGGGATATCGCTTTGAAATTCCCATGTTTGCAGATTCCATAAGAATGGTGATTGCAGGGTATAGGTTAGCTCGATTACTGAACCAACACGAACATCAGTAAATGAAATCTTAGTTTGATCCCAGTTATCATTTGTGGCTTCTTCAAATATCGAACTCTTGTTGAGCTTACTCATTTTAATGGCGCCATTATCTACATTATACGTATATCCTTTCACACCATATACGGATTCTCTGTTCGTGCTTGAGGTTGAGTGATACATAGGAATATTGAAATCGCCATATTGTAAGCCATCTTTAGATAACACTTTAATACGGACGATCCTTAATAGCTCATAATAGAAACCTTGGTTTTGATTATACTTAAAGGTTAAGTCTCCATAATCGAGGAGCACAATAGCATCGGCGCTAGTGTCAATTGGATGAGTGGTCATTTTAACTAAGGACGGATCTATTTTACCAACCTTTACAGGTGCTTTTTGAGCCTGAAGGGTATAGCAGCCAATTATCAGGTAAAACAGGAGCGTTAATTTCTTCATTTTAGGATTAAGTTAAGATTGTTAGGGTATAAATTTATTTAGCTCTAGGGTAAATTATTATGACATTTATCATGTTTAGGATAATCTATTTAATCGTAGTAAGGGTAAATACTTCTTTTCCAGTCCAGTAAGCATTTTATTAAGAACAAGAATATTCTTAAGTTACTTTTTAAGACATGACGGATCGGGTATGAATTATTTACGTTAAAATTGACCAAAACCAATAACCTGCATATTTAATCACTACCGTTACGAGTATGATATCCCATTAAAAAGCCCTATA
>CBDUMS010000143.1:0-4393 GCA_965368405.1 uncultured Cyclobacteriaceae bacterium | reverse complement strand
TTCGCTTAAGGTAAAATAGTAGATGAGAGTAGGTAAAATTGCGATCAGTGAAATAGACCAGGCTGCTAAAAATTTCCCAAAAACGATTTGATGAATTGAGATTGGTTTAGTTACTAGAATTTCAAAACTTCCAATTTTCAGCTCCTCAGCAAACATTTTCATGGTTATACTCGGGATTAGAAACATCAGAACAAATGGCCCCATGGTAAAGAGGGTGTTCATATCGGCATACCCATAATCCAGTACATTGGTTTCTGGGAAAATCCACATCAGAAGCCCTAAAGCTGTTAAAAAAACGCCAATTACCACATAGGCAATGAGAGAGCTTAGATAATCGGCAATTTCCTTCCAATATAAATTAAGCATTCTCCTTTTCTTGTGTTAGTGAATTGAAAACTTCTTCCATGTTCATTTCCTTCCTGTTTATGCCTATTAATGGAAGGTTATTCTCGGCAACCGTCTTCATAATTCGTTTACGAATATCATCTTCTCCCTGGACATTGAGCAAATATTTGAATTCCGAGGTCATTTTTACGTCAGTCACATTTTCAATGACGAAGAGGGTATCGATTGCAATTTCAGACTCAAACTCAATCTCCAAGGTATGGGTTGCTTGTTGATTTAAAATACTAGCGAGGGAGTCATCTGCTACTAAATTTCCGTGATTGATAATAATGACACGATTACAAATGGCCTGAACCTCCTGCATGATATGTGTTGAGAACAGAACAGTTCTTTCCTTACTAATGGTTTTAATCAAGTCCCTTACTTCAACAATCTGATTCGGATCTAATCCTGTCGTAGGTTCATCCAAAATTAAAACTTCAGGTTCATGAAGAAGTGCCTGCGCCAATCCAACTCTTTGGCGATACCCTTTTGATAGTTGTCCGATCTTCTTATTCTGCTCAAGCTGTAATTGACACATTTCAATCACCTCCGAGGTCCTTGATTTTAGCTTATTGCCTGAAATACCGTAAAATTTACCCGAAAAGTGTAGATATTCATGAACATACATATTAAGGTACAAGGGGTTATGCTCAGGTAGATAGCCTATCTTTTTTTTAATCTCCAGGGGGTGTTCAGCAACATCAAGCCCACCAATTAGCACATTGCCCGAAGTCGCAGATAGGTATCCTGTTGCAATTTTTAATGTTGTTGATTTACCCGCTCCGTTCGGACCAAGAAATCCAACTATCTCGTTTTTATCTATAGCGAAACTTAGATTATCTACAGCCTTTTGTTCTCCGTATTTTTTAGTAAGCTGATTTACTACGATTGACATTATTTTTTCTTCCCTCGGGGTTGTAGCGGTCGAACTTCAATATCAACAGGCAGATAATTGCCCGATGTCTCCAAAACCTGAACGATCGTTTCTGCAATATCTTGTGGCATCATCATATTATTATGGGTTTCAACCGATGCGATATCATCAAAAAAGTTAGTCTTCGTAGAACCTGGATATATGGTACTAACCTTAATTCCAAAATCTCGGAGTTCTTTAAACATTGAATGTGAAATTCCTCTAACCGCATGCTTAGTGCCACAATAGCCGGCCATACCAGCAATTCCATTAGTTCCTGCGATGGATGCAATATTCACTATATGACCTTCCTCCAACTCCTTCATATGTGGGATAACAATTTTCGAGCAGTAGAAGATACTGTCTACATTCGTGCGAAACATCAAATGCCATTGTTCGTCCGATAAGGAGTCAAACGCACCTTCGAAGCCGAGGCCCGCATTATTTATCAGTCCGGAAATCTTATTACCAAATCTTTCAACAGTATGTGCATATGCATTTAACACCGCCGATTTATCACCAACATCTACGCTTACGGAAAGAAAATTATCATGCTCAATTTTTGTAGCAGATCGACTCCAGCCAGCAACATGTGCACCTTTTTCAAGTAGCAGTTTTGCAGTCTCAAGGCCAATTCCTTTCGACGATCCGGTAACAATTATTATGCGATCTTTAAGGTTCATTTATATTTGTTGTCAAAATTCAAAAATACGCGTGAATTTCAATATTCATAAATCATTCACCCTATTTCTTATTTTGTTGAGCCAGCTAGCGCATGCTCAGCAAAACGATGCCAAATATACTTATTCTCTGGGAGCAGAAGCCTTTACGGGCTTTATTGTTCCTCATCATCAAGAAATGGGCCACCTGCTAAAGGGGCATCCTTCTGGAATTCGCCTCAACTTTATTCGGGAATCGTATGGAAACAAGGCCTGGGAGCAACGCTATAATTACCCCGTCTTGATGGCCACCCTAAGCTATTATGATTTAAAGTATAAGGAAGTGTTGGGCGAAGTTATTTCGGGCAATATTGGCTTGGGCTTTCACCTGATAGACTTTAAGAAGGGTAATGATGATTTGCAATTCTACTTTGGCTATGGATTAGCCTACTTTAATACGGTTTATAATCCGGAAACCAATAATAGAAATAATGTTATTAGCTCAAGATTGCCCTGGAGTGTTAATGTTCGGCTGACCTATTTTTATAAGCCATTTGATTTTATGAAATTAAGTGCTGCTCTGCAGCTCTCTCATTTTTCAAACGCCTCGCGGAACGTACCAAATTTTGGGTTGAATCTGGCCAATATCAATCTTGGCGTTCATTATATCTTCCCCGAAAGAAACCTGACCTATAAAACAGATCAAAAAGTACTAAAAGAAATAAATAAGAAATCGTACATAAACATTGATTTTAGGATGGGGGCGAGCCAGCTAAAACCTATTGGTACAGGAGTTTCACCTTATTACGCAGCTTCGATTTTTTGGAATAAGCGCGTGAGTGCTAAAAGCATTATCGATGCCGGCATAGAAGGTTTTATGAATAAAGCTATTCAGGAGCAGATCATTCATAATAGTCTATTGATTGAAGGCACGCCTGACTATAAGGCATTTGGCGTAATGTTTGGGCATGAGTTGATTTTCGAAAAATTAGCCTTTGTAACGCAGTTGGGTATTTATTTGTATAAGCCCTATCAACCTTCTGAATGGATCTACAGTAAGATTGGGCTGAAATACTATGCGAATGATAATTTTTACGGGTCTTTTATTTTAAAAACGCATTTTGCCATTGCCGAGGTGATGGAATTTGGCGTAGGGTATAGGTTTTGAGGTATTTAGCTACCATATTGATTATTGGGCTTTTGCAGGGGTGTAACCCCGATGGCATAGGGTGTTTTAAACCCGCAGGGGACGAGATAACGACATCAATTGGAATTGATGCATTTACAGAAATTGATATTAGTAATAATATCGACGTTATTCTAATGGAGAGTAATTCATCTATTCTATCAGTAACGGCAGGGGAAAATGAGTTAACTGGAATTAAAACTGAAGTTGTAGATGGAATCCTTTACTTAGCTAACCTAAACTCCTGTAATTGGAGCCGGCGTTATAAAAACCCGGTGGTAGAGGTGCCCTTCACTGATTTAGATAGAGTTACACTTCGTGGATCAGGTGTTATTACCAATATCGATACCCTAACCATGGACCAATTGGTTCTTTCGAGCATCCAGGGGTCTGGAGAGTATAACTTGGTTGTGGATATAGAAAATCTTGGAATTAGCACGAATGAGATCACCAACTTTAACATCTCAGGCTCAGCAACGAATTTGAGCGTTGGTTTCTATTATGGCGATGGAATACTTTATGGTAGCAAGCTTAAAACCCAAAATTGCACGATTACTCATATTGGTTCGAATACCATGCACCTCAATGTATCGGGCGCATTATCCGGCACTATCGATAGTTTTGGTGATGTATTATTATACGATCAGGCTCCAGCATCAATTGATGTGGAATTTAACAGTAGGGGACAGATTATTAATAAGTATTGATCAGAGTGATGCGATGATCTGGCTAAAAAGATTAGTTAAAGAAGGTTGAGCTCGATTAGCGGCGGCAATAATTTTCTCTACAGAAACCTTTTCTATTGCTCCGGGGTAACATAAATCGGTAATAACAGATGTCGCAAAAACTTCAATATCCATTTGTCTGGCCACGATTACCTCTGGGATTGTACTCATCCCAATGGCATCTGCACCAATTATCTGTAGGTATTTATACTCGGCAGGCGTCTCCAGGTTAGGACCGGATACCGCCGCGTAAACCCCCTGGTGGACATAAGCATCAAGCGATTTACCAATTTCAACCCCTCTTTTTATTAGTCTGGGGCTGTAGGCCTCAAACATATCCGGGAATCGCGGTCCGAAATTATCATGATTAGGACCTCTAAGCGGATTATCCGGAAACAAGTTAATATGATCGTTGATGATCATTAAATCGCTGATCTCGTATTTGGTATTGAGTCCGCCGGCAGCGTTAGATACAAGTAGGTGTTCAATTCCCAACATTTTCATGACACGCACCGGGAATGTT
>CBDUMS010000142.1:0-4456 GCA_965368405.1 uncultured Cyclobacteriaceae bacterium | reverse complement strand
GAGATCGTCAACAAAAAAATAATAGAGCGCTGGCATACACGTGGCTTCACTAATGTAAGTGTGCTACATACCAGAGACTCGGAAATCGCGGATCAGGCGGAGTTTTCAGCATCACTAAGAGAGGCTACGGCTGTTTGGTTTAATGGAGGCTCGCAACAACGGATTGCTGATGCCTATCTTGGTACAAGAGTAGAAGATGAGGTTTATAAGCTTATCGAACGAGGCGGTATTGTTGGAGGGAGTTCTGCGGGTGCCGCAATCATGACCAAGGTTATGATAAGCGGTGGACGAACGGAGCCAGAGATTACGACGGGGTTTGCATTGCTACCTAACGCAATTCTAGACCAACACTTTCTTAAAAGAAATCGGCTAACAAGGCTTATTGCTGCCGTGCGATCCCACCCGAATCTAATTGGTTATGGTATTGATGAAGGTACTGCGATCGTTGTGGCTGGCGATGAATATAAAGTAGTAGGCAACTCCTATGTACTACGAATTCAATTGGTAGATGATAAGATTAAAATCGATGCTTTTGAGCAGGGTGAAACTATTCCGCTACAACTCGAGTAGCAAGGGCGAATCATACACTATAATATGCCTTTAAGTTCTAATAAATTCTCTTTATCTAAACTGATATCCACCCAAAATCATTTACCACTCCCACCCAATACCAGACTGAATTACATAATCCACATCGGAAGCACCTTCTACAGGACTATTATCGTAATTGACCGTTGTGCTCATTTTAATATAAAAATCCTTCGGCAGGTCGTACTTTATATTAAAGGCAAAATCGATCCTGATTCGGCCTAAATCGGTAAGATTTGGATACGCTTTCACATTGGTCAAGAGACTTATATCGCCGGCGTCGAACATATTAAATTCAACACCCGCAAAAGCCTCTCCGGTAAATCTGTTTGGATTCGCATTCTCGGTATAAAGCTCATTATTAGAAGTTGCACCTGCAGATAATGCCAGATACAGTTCCTGATTATCGATCACATATCTTCCTAGTGCTAATTTAGTGGTACTACGCAAAGCAAGCTTTTGCTCATCATTTTGAAGAAAATCGTTAGAAACGTAAATAAACCAGTCTTTTTGCAAGAAAACAGTGAATTTCACAGTCCCTTGAGTACGCCTGGTGTCTTGTATACTATCCTGCCTGCTAAATACCCGATTAAATGCGGCGTTCGCTTCCCATCGCTTGGTAAGATAACCTAAGGCCAGATTCGAGTTAAACTGGGTAAGATTATTAGCCTTCGTATGGTTCAAACCAAGATCGACACTAGCACTGAATTTATCCCAAAATGTGGCATTGATGGGTTTAAAATTTATAATTTCATCAAGATCAGCGGTGTGCGGCCACATGCCATCCATCATTATAACTTCGCTCCCATCGCCGCTCGAATTTATACTTGCATTAAGTCTCCGTCCATCAGAAATCGTAATCAAATAGTAGCGGCTGGAACGAATGCTTCGAACAGCGTCCCATTCAATTAAAAAGTCGCTATCGCTAAAAGCTGTTTCAATCGCCAGAACACCCCTGTTTAATGACTTGATTTCACCAACAACAATTTCTCCGTTGTCAAATGTTAATGTATCCATTTGTCCATACGACTTCATAGCAATTAACATCATCGCGACACTAAAGCCAAAAATATATTTATAACCAACCTTCATCGATCCTTGCTTTTTTGGTTGCAAGTTTAGTGAAATCCCAATCGGGTTGGCATGTTGGCTCAAGAGAAACTTTTGCTTCGGATTGGGGGAAAGGTTCTGTGCACCTACTCCATGTCTTTACCGCAGGCTATAAAGCGAGCTAGTTATTGCAGGCACGGGTAATAGCGAGATAATATTGGATGATTTCGTGCGTTCTCAGGCTAGAAAAACGGCGGAATTACTATTAATTATCGTTATTTTTTGATAATTTAAAGTTGATGATCCATCTGTCTAGCAAGGTACAGAAGATATTAACCTGGAGTGCGGCATTAATTCTCACTCTCCCTATTTACATTTTTGCTCTTTGGGGTTATGCCAGTGAACAGGGAGACGATCAAGCAGCGAGAAGAGAAGTGTTCTATTCATTTTTTCCGGAGTTTATGCATGCCGGACATTTCGTTACCTACCTAAGCATTTCGTTCTGTATTCTTAGCATTTTATTAATTGTTCTAAGCAATACCAACCACGGGTTGCCCGGTATTGCATGGAAGGTATTCCATATTATATTGATGATTCTAAGCCTTTTACTACTGCTTCTGAATATATTTTCGTTGCTCTAAAGATCTAAGATAATTCTTCACTCAAGGCCAATAATATCGCGGAACCAACATACCCCTCGATACCGTCAAGTGTATAATTCAATTTGTCAAAAACTAACCCCGATACCAATGTATGCGTATTCAGGGATTCCTACCCCCGCTCTAATAATGATACCGCCAGAGGGTTTATGATATCGATAGCCCAGCGATCCAGATACAAAATAACTACTCGCCCTATCACCAGAATAGGTATACAGCATACCTAGGGCCACCTCAAGATTTGATTTGTTACCTACTAAAACCCCTAGGTTCGGCATTAAGAAATTATAATCACTCTCACCACGAAGACTGCCATAACCTGCTCGTAAGAAAGCCCTTGGTTTACCATGATATAGGATTCGTTCAATGTAGATGCTCTTTGTGTTGCCAACCAGAGGAGCTCCTCCAAGATTAAAAAATATAGTGTTTAGGGCAGTCTTTCGTTGAGAATAGGATTTAGGTTTTCGCTGCTCGTCATATATTGGCTTTCGCTTAATAGAAAACGTTGGTTTTCGCTCATAATAAGTTGACTTATGTTGACCAAATGATAGTTTTCCAACAATTAATAATAAGAATATCAGTGCAATGGTCTTCATTGGATTACCTTAATTGCTTAAACCAAATTTCGAAGTAAAAGAGCCATCTTCATAATTGAATTTTGCAACCTAGAATTCATAAATTGCAATAATTACAACTTCAGCTAGTTGGAACATTATGCTGACACTAGTTTTAGTATGACAGCAGTTCAGAAGGTAATCTTTATACCTTCTTTTCTCAAGGTTCGCATTCCGGTTGCAACATAGAATTCTTGTGGCTCTGCGGTTTGTGTGGTACATTTATAGTGCAGAGGTTGCTTCTCAATGATTGTGTCGTAATAACGAAATCAGTGTACTCTAATCAACCTACACACCAACAATAGATATTCTAACTAAAATCAAACCCATGAAAACCAAGCTATTAATAGTATTCCTATCCTTAGGAATGGTTCTAAGCTGTGATGCTCCACAGGAGCGATCGGCATCAGTCTCTTCATCCAATGGTGAAATGGATAGAACCATTTTACTGTACGTCGTCGAGCTAATGCGAACTAACTTGTGATAAAGTTAAGTTATAGATTTGATTTATTCATAAAGTATTGTTTGCGTCTATTGTTCATTGTTTTCTGTTTCATTTTTCTACGTTTTTCAAGGATTGTTCTGTCTCTGCCAAAGTACACATCTGCTGGTGTTACATTTTTCAAAGATTCATGATAACGCTTGTTGTTATAATACTCCACAAACTCTGCTAAACGATACCGTAACTGATCAGGGCTGTAATAGTGCTCCAGTTTAACTACGTTCTTCATAGAGCGATGATAACGCTCAATCTTCCCTTGTGTTTGTGGATGATTGGGAGCACCTCTGACATGATCCATACCAACACCTTCCAGATATTCGGCCAGGTTGTTCGAGATATAACATGAACCATTGTCCGACAGTAGCCTTGGAGGGTTCTTATTTTTTAGCCCTGTCTTAGCCAATGCCGATTCAATGGTTCTTTCAGCATCATCACTTGTCATGCTGCTACAAAGCTCCCAGTGAACGATATATCGACTGTAATCATCCAATATGGTGGACAGGTAATACCAGCCCCAACCTATAATTTTAAAGTAGGTGAAGTCGGTTTGCCACATTTGATTGATTCTTGTAGTTTTATCCTTGAACTCATTGGAAGCTCTCATCAATAGATGTGCTGGAGAAGTAATCAGTCCACGTTGTTTCAATATTCTGTAAACACTGGACTCGGAGATAAAAAAGCCCTTATTATCGGTGATATGATGGGCCAGTTCTCTTGGAGATAACTCAGGAATCTCCAGTGCGATCTCTACAACTTTCTGTCGATGGCTATCTGGGATTTTATTCCATTGACTATTCACAGCTCGCTTTCTGGGAACTAATCCATCATAGCCATATTCCTGGTATCTACCATACCACTGATAAAAGGTGCTCTTATGAATACCTAATTCCTTCAGGGTGCGATTAACTCCGATTTCACTGTCCTGAACTATCTGTATGATCGCCATCTTTTCTGCTTGAGAGAATCGCATATACCTTAATCGCTTGAATCTTCCCCATTCATGCTTTTTTTAAGCATGCGGTTCTTAAGGAGCAATTCTGCTA
>CBDUMS010000141.1:0-4590 GCA_965368405.1 uncultured Cyclobacteriaceae bacterium | reverse complement strand
TATCTATTTTTGGCATTTTTTCGAATTAATAGATAGGCCACTAACCAGCCTAGGAATGCAAAAGCTGTTTTATTATCGGTTAAATCAGCCCCAAATGGCCATCCTGTCCAATACTCACCAAAGGCAAATTTTTGTACAATTGGCCCGAGTAACATTCCACCAAAAAATAGAAATATAAGCGTATAGAAACTATAAGATTTTATACGAGGACCTTTAGCCAATGCTTCAATTCCTGCACGACTTGAAAAGAGCATCGCCAAAAACATAAATAGAATATGCGGGATTAAGATATAACCGGGTACTGGGCCTTTAAACCGAATTACGGTAGGCGTTAGGGTTATGGCTTGTTTCTCATTTCCGGACACCAAGAAAACGGTATACGCTAATTTACCTGCAGGTGGTTCTGGTGGCAATGAGGCGATAAGATCGTTTCCCTCACGGGTAAAAGCCAGTTCTGTTAATGGCTCCTCAGTTTTAAAACGACGATAGTGCAATTCAGCATTAATACCTTGCGGTATATCTTCGAGCTTAATGGTCGCGGGGGCATCACTATTTGCAGATCGTAATAATTTATAGTCGATTTCCTGGTTATTGAATTCTATGGTACCACTAACCGGATAAGTAGGGCCGGTAGTGCGTTGATAAACAGCAATACCAAGGGTGAATATTACAGCAACTACCCAGAGTATAATTCCTTTTGTACTTTGCGTCATTTCTAATAGTGTTTATTGTCTTTTTATGCCCTATAGCTATATATAGCCAGGCCGTTCGTTATTTTGAAGGACTAAATTAGTGAGCGAAGTAAACCAGTACTATGACGATTGTCAGTTCTAAACCTGATTATAGTTTGTCTTAAGTTATAAAGAATAATGGCTAATAAGGTGTAGCCACTAGACAACCCTATTTTTTAATGATTTTATAAACTATCAAATCACCTTGCTCAGTTTCTACACGAAGAAGGTAGGTGCCTCGCTGAACAAACTCTGCAAGGCGAATCGTTATGCCATCGTGATTTTTAGTAGTAGAAATTGCCACATCTCTTCCCGTCATGCTGATTAAGGAAACATCTCTTAGAGCTTGTAAGCTTACCAATCTTACCTCGTTCACAATAGGATTAGGAAAGGCAGCAAGCACCTTAGGCTCTTCAACACTTAAAACCGACTCAAGCCTAAACTCCCCACTTACCAATAAATTAGCATTAATAACAGTTTCTATAGTGGCCTCAGAGCCATCAATTCCATTCCAGCCATTAAACACATAACCCTCATCGGGTACTGCGGTAAAAGTTACTGTTGTGCCTGCAGCATAAGTGCCTGATGCCGGATCTACTGAGATTACACCTCCGGTGCTTTGCGTTAATAGAATGGTATATACTGTAGTAGATGTTTCAGAAAACGGCATAGCGTCAGGTCCTACATGCCGTGCATCGAGTAGTCCATTGGTGATTGCTCCTGTTCCATTATACTCGTCTGAGCCCAGATCTCTACTGCTGATACCAGGCTGGCCTTCAATATCATGAGTTACTTCAGTAATTGTATACGTAGGAGAAGGATCTACAGCAGGGCTCGAAGCACTAGCAATTTTATATATAGCATTTGGGTAGGCACTTTCGCACCCGGCTTCAGGAATTGTGCATGTCGTTTTCTCCAGGAGTGGATTTACATTCATCGCTTCTGCTGCGCTAAAGGAAATATCGCCATAGGTGCCTGTCCCTGTAGTATAGATGATATTATCAAAAAAGGACACATCATCATCGGTGCCAGTAAAGTGAACCTTAGTAACCGGATTGGTATCTTGTATAATGATATTATTCGCTATCAATACATTCTTAGGAGCTTTGCCCCAATCATCCCGATAACCAATTTCAATATCCGACAAGTTGTTTACTAAGGTATTGTGGGTAAACTCAAGGTTTTCAATTACATAATGTTTGGTTAAGTCTGAATCCTGATCAACATTATCATTACTGGCATCGCCTTGAGTTAAGGTACAGGCTGCATCCCATCTAAAACCTGTTAGGCCTTCAAAATAATTATTGAAAATTTTATGATCTTTTCCATAAACTCTTACACCGCCACAACCAATTGTGTTTCCCTCAAATTCAGCTGTTTTGCCATCTCCAATAAAGAAATTACCGCTTACCTCAGTTCGGTTGCCATGCCTTAGCGATACCGTGCCAAGCGATCGCAAGAACGTATTATTTCTTACATAATTATCATTTGTTTTAACCGAAATAATTTCAGGATCGCCATCGCATTCCTCGAAAAGGTTATATTCTATGGTACAAAATGCTGAGCTTAAAGATTGCTGACTCCAGCCCACGCGAATGGTCTCCTTCTCATTAGATATTCTAGGGCTCACCGTTTTAAAATGGTTATGATCGATTCTATCATATTGCGAAACTTGTGGCACATCACCATTTGTTCCATCAATCACCAATAACGCACCACGGTCAAACTTGCCTTCAATCAAATTATGATCAACCCTGTTATGATGACTATAGCACTGATCACCATCCCATAGGCCACCAATATAAATCCATTTAGAGCTGCCTTCAGCATCCCCTGTACGCGTTATGGTGTTATAACAAATTCTAATATTATTGGAGTCTTCGAGCTTAAAGATATTATTCACTTCAACAACATCAATATCAAGACCTCTCACTGTGATATAGGCAGAATTTTCAAATGTAAACCTGCTCTTGCCCGTTATTTTCGCCATTCCTTGATTAGCAGCGATTATATAAACCGGATATTCAGCTGTACCACCTAAATACTCTACTGTTTCATTTACTTCATTATAAGTGCCATCGGCTAAAACTATGCTATCGCCAGGAAGCATAGTTTCCATAGCATCCTCTAATTCGGCTGTAGTGCTAACATGCACTGTTCTTCTATTAAACGTTCCAGGAACCATAATAGCAGAAACGTTTAAGTCTTCATTAACTACTACTTCAATCTTGGTACTGCTACCGGTTATACCCGTCCAGGAATCAAAACTGTAGCCGATGGCTGGTGTAACACTGAACTCGACCGTTGTACCTTCGTAATAGGGTCCTGTAGCTGGATCAACGGTTATTATTCCACCCTCTGGCTGGGTAATAGTAATAGTATAATCGTTTGGCGGGTTATTCGGATCAATAATAATTTCTGCCCCCAATGTAACATTGCCCGAAACATTGATCGTGAGTGGATTATCTATACCAGCGTAAGAACCTGTCCAGCTATTAAACTTATAATGGGTTGCAATATCGGATAGAGTTGCCGTTACCAAATCGCCTACCTGGTAAATAGCCTGATCGGGGTTTAATGTAATGATTGCATTATTAGGCTGCGTTACGGTTATAGTTCGATCAGACGAAGGTGCTGTAAAAGCTATATCGCTAATGGCATCGGTACCAATATAGATATCATCCACGGCAATATCGCCTATAGCTGCCTCGTACCAGAATCTCAAACCATGATATTCCTTAATCCCGGATGGTCGATCTTTATCTACGGGGTCATAGGACTCTCTGAAACCAAAATACTCGGTACCGTCGTTGCTATTGGTGAGCACAGTACCATTAATGGCTGTTTGATACTTAAATGTAGCATAGTCCACGCTAAATGACACTCTAACCCAGTCGCCCATGGTATAAAGTTCAGAAGGAACATCGCGTTTAGAACCGCCGTCGGAAATCTTAATATCTCCATTGGGATACCATCTTAGCTCAGTTGCCCTTCGAATTCCGTTATCGGGTAGGTGGTCGAATACCCTGATATAGAAATCCTCGGATGGGGCAGTGGCCAATTTTACCCAAAAATCCAGGTATACGTTTCCCGAAAGGCCAGTTTCATCCTTTCCATAAGATTGATAGTCCACGATGGTCTCCAGCGCTGAATTAGAGTAGATTTTTAGTCCTTTTGTGCCAGTTTTGGCATAATTGGCGTTGGTCACAATATCCGCAAAACCATCATTATCATTGTCTTCAGCCCAATTATTCTGACCAAAAACAGAACCGTTTGAATAGTCCTCGAACGAAGTGCTAATTAACGTTTGTGAATATGCCACAGAATTGAGCAGCAAAAGTACCGTCGCGGCTATCGAATAAAGTGATTTCATGGTTGATTTGGTTAATTAATGAAGTCGTTCGACGTGAATAATTCAATCTACTTCTTCAATGGATAAATTTAGCTGGTAAATATTGGTTAACCAAATATTGGTTGACCAATTATGCGTGATATTACAGATTATATCAAACTCTCGTGAGGTCAAGACCACGATAAGCATAATAAAGAACGATAGCCGCCCGATAATGCCCTGGACTAAACAGAGCCTTTATGATTGTTAAGCTTCGGTTGTGGCAGGCATAATGCCTGATGTAATGAAATATTTATAAAGTCCTGCTGGGAGCAGATAGATTTGGCAGGAGAGGGGGCGAGCATCTGCTGCCATAGAGATAGGGGAATCAAACCCTTTTTACGCTTTTGATAGGTGAATGTTCTGTTGCATTTAAAAGAAGCTTATGATCCATATATAATCGCAATCGATAAGCATTCATGGCATTAACGCCTAACCTACGCGTGTAACGCAAATTAACAAATCCAC
>CBDUMS010000140.1:0-4925 GCA_965368405.1 uncultured Cyclobacteriaceae bacterium | reverse complement strand
CAGCAGATTCTTTAATAGTAAACTTTGGCACCCGCTTTTGGCGGGTGTTTTTGTTACTAGCGATTCGATCGATTTCTCAAAATTAGTATGCATAGCCGCTCGTTGTACATTGAAGCCAGTCTTTAAATCATCTGACTTTATTTTTTTGTTTTAAAGCCTATTCGTTTGATGAAGCCCTATTAAGCTATTAGCTTTGAATGCGAGCAACGCAAGTTTCAATTATGAAAAAATCACAGGTTATTATTGTTCTTTTTGTGGGTTTGGTATTCAGTTGTAGCGAATCAAAAGCGCCAGCAACAGTTATTGATCCTCTCCCGTCGTGGCAGGATGTAAGTTCTAAAACGGCCATAATTAATTTTGTTGAAGAAGCGACCAACGAGAGCAGCGAAGGATTTATTCCAGTTGAGGATCGGATTGCTACTTTTGATAACGATGGCACACTTTGGAGCGAGCAACCGATGTACTTTCAGCTGATATTTGCTATTGACAGGATTAAGAGCATGGCGAAGGATCATCCGGAATGGAAAACCGCAATGCCTTACAGTGCTATTCTTGAAAATGACATTCCTAAACTTTTAGCAGAGGGCGAGCATGCACTAATAGAAATTATAATGATGAGCCATGCTAATATGACAGCTGAAGAGTTTAAAAACGTTGTGATAGCATGGGCCAGCACAGCTGAGCATCCTACGAAAAAGAAACTCTTTACTGAATTGGTCTATCAGCCAATGCTAGAGTTGCTTACTTATTTGCAAGATAATGAATTTAAAACCTACATCGTTTCAGGTGGAGGAGTCGACTTTATGCGCCCAATAGTGTCTGAAGTTTATAATATCCCGGCTGAGCAAATTATCGGATCAACAATCAAAACTAAGTTTAATTATAATGATGGCAACCCAACCATCGAACGCTTACCTGAACTGTTTTTTATAGACGATAAGGCCGGCAAACCTGAGAACATTCAGCGAATAATTGGTAAAAAGCCAGTTCTTGCGGCCGGTAACTCCGATGGCGATCTGGCCATGTTACAATGGACTGCATCGAACGAAAAGTTTCTCAATATTTACGTGCATCATACCGATGCTGAGCGAGAGTGGGCATACGACCGTGATTCGCATATTGGGCGTCTGGATCAAGGACTGGATCAAGCTAATTCAGAAGGCTGGACGGTTGTTGACATGAAAAATGATTGGAAGATAATTTACCCTTTTGAAAAATGAAGTGTATGATTACTTCGAAATATGGGATAAAAACGACTAATTCACCTAAGCGAGGAAACTATTTTAATGCCTGCGGGTTGAGATACCAATGAAGAATATTTTCAAAAGATTAAATAGGGGAGGCCAGACCAGCGATGCCCCCAAGTCCGATAAGCCTAAGGAAGTTAATCAGATCTTGGATGAGCAGATTGAGACGAGTCTAAAAGAGTTTGAGCGTTCAAATATTGGGCTTTTTCTGTCTTCTTTAACAGCAGGTTTAGAAATTGGATTTAGTGTTCTTTTTATGGGAACGATCTATACAATGTTTGCAGGAACCGCCAGTCCTGAGGCATTGAAAATATATCTTGCCCTATGCTATCCTATCGGCTTCATTTTTGTAATTATTGGCCGCTCTGAGCTCTTTACAGAACATACAGCACTGGCAATCTTACCAGTATTAAATCGATCGGTCTTGATCAAAGATCTACTTGTTTTATGGGGGTTGGTTTACCTGGGGAATCTCATAGGAGGCTATTTATTTAGCTACCTTTTGGCGTATGTTGGGCCGGGTATTGGTTTTATTGATGCCATGGCATTTGAGCATCTCGCTCATGAGTTGGTCAATTATGAATGGCATGTAATCTTGCTTAGTGCGCTGTTGGCCGGTTGGATGATGGGTCTACTCGGTTGGTTGGTAACCTCATCACAGGAAACTATAAGTAGAATCTTCATCATTATTTTAGTAACTATGATTATCGGAGTGGCCGGACTTCATCACTGCATTGTAGGATCTATCGAGGTGTTTCTTGGTCTGATTACATCTGAAAATATTACCCTTATGGATTATGTTAATTTTCAGTTTTGGGCTACGATTGGTAATGCCATTGGTGGATCTGTCTTTGTTGCAGTATTGAAGTTTAGTAATGTGCGATTGAGATAACCAGTTCGCAAGAAATAGATTCTTCAAGACTTAGAGCCGCGCATTTTGGCTTTTTAGTATTCTGATTTAGCTATTTAAATCGTATTATTAATCTATGATAGGTCTTTGGATAATTATTGCAATTGGCTACTTCACTAGTGCCCATCTTATTGGCAAGTATCTAGGCAAAAATCGTGAGATAGGATATTGGGAGTCAATTTTTTGGTCAGCAGGACTGAGCCCGTTTCTTGGGTTAATTATTACGCTGGGTAGTAAAAAAGTAAATAGCCTTAGTCAAGCCTAGTGTTGCTGATGTGTACGAGAGCCTGTAATTAGTGCTCTTTTTTCAAAACTCAATGATTTGTTTGCGTAGGTTAGATATGCCTGATTATTTTGAATCATTCCAATTGACTAAACATAACCTTCAAGTTGAATTATAATTCAAAAAGGCTGTTAGATGGAGGTTAAACCTTACTCATATAGATTTTGAGTGTCTGCCTTTGAAACCTCAAAAAACAATTGGCCAAGTTTCTCGCAAATTGCATTGAAATACTGTTCTCCTTTTGCCCTTGTGGCGGCCTTCGGGTTCCCAATCCCGGTATCTGTGCTTATTTTCGACCAGGGTCTTTCGGTCCATGCCCAGCCCTCGGTAAAGGCTTTAATTTTATTCTTTTTTTCCGTTCCCTCACCCCAATTCTCTTTCGACAAAACCAGTTCTGGGGCCAAATGAAGCATTAAGCTGGTTTCCATCTCATCTGCGTGGTCTCCGGGCTCATCGAAATAATCCTTACGATTAACTACCTGAGCCATTTCCGCGACTGATAAAAACATTTTAGGAAAAAGAAGTCCGAGTTCCCTTAAAATAGGTTTCCAATTATTTCCACCATGACTGTTTAAAATCATAAATTTATGAATGTCTTGTCTGTCTAGCACTGCAAGAATGTCCTTGAGAATAGCGAATTGGGTGCTAGGGTTTAAATTCATGTCAAGATATATATCTGCCTGCCCAGTATTTACTCCGAAAGGGATGGTGGGTAATATGATAATTTTACCCCCTTTATCCCAAGCAATTTTCCCCGATTCTTCTGCGACAGCAGTAGCTTCGATCACGTCAGTTGCATAAGGTAGGTGGTAATTATGAGCCTCGGTTGCTCCCCATGGGAGAACGGCTAAATCTAAGTCTGCATCTTTTAAATGTTTCCAATTTGTGTCGGCAAGTACATAGGGTCTTATCATTGAAGCTAGTTTTAAATTATGTAATTAGCCGAGTAAAGATATTTTTTAGTCCTTCGCGTTGTAGGAATCTAATCTGCTTAACTGGCCACATTCGACTAAAGTTAATAAATTGATACCTAATCTCGTTGTTTCTAAGAAATGTGATGGGTGCCGGGTTTGGCCTACTATTTGCTCCTAAATAGCTGCGTTTAGCAATTATAAATCTTATCGATTCGCTATCTTCTGCATTATTGCTTGAGCCTTTTCTACATCTGAAGTCGATACTTGAAGCTCTACCATGAAAGTAGCCATATGACTCATGATCTGGGTTGTGAACTCATTTTTCAAAAAGCACTTAATTCCTTCTGCTTCTAACCGGCTTTTTAATACGAGTAAGTCAGCTTCAACATGCGATTCTTTGATGGTTACAAAACTCATGGCCCTATCACTTTAAAAGATATATAATTACTATTTCTCACTGAGTTATTTTTCTTTGGTACTAATATAAATACTAAGCATTGATTCCAGGCTAGTAATATGAAATCTCATAGGTTGTCCGATACTCACCAGCGAATACATTAGAAGAATTAATCTCAATGTAAACAGGATAGCCCTTACTATTATACTCATATTTATAATCGGAGTGTCCGAATACATTTGATTCATAAACAACATTATTCTTATTGGCAATACCTGTTGGCAAATACTCGGATCCTAGGCTACGTAAATCTATTCCCAAGGTATAGGTTGGACTTGCATTGGTATCGAAAACCCTGGTCCATTTAGTATCATGCTCAGACGTTATGACCTTATTTCCATTTTTAATTATATGATAATATTCATGTGGTCTCGACAAAGAGTCTCCATCCCATGTTGTTATAAATAAGGTATCTCCGGCTTGTTTATAACTATATCCAATCGCATATTTAGTTAATCCTGTTCCAGTTCCAATTCCCTCCAGAATCCCATTTTCATTATATGATGCTACTGTAGTCGTTGTATCCCACTCGGTTACATATACTAATTTGATTTCGTTATTATCATAATTATAATGGTAGTTAATGGTATTATCTTCTTGTTCCGATTTTACAACTCTTTCTAACCTTAATTCATCGTCATAGTAGAAAGTAGCGAAATATTTGAAATCATACCAGGTTGATTGATTGCCATGATCTTCAAAATAGTTAATTGTTTTGATTCTTAACCCTTCTGGTTCTGGTTCTAGATCAGTATTGCAACCAATAAAGAAGAGAATAAGAGAGAGCAATGGAATCTTCTTTTTCATTAGCATAACACTTTGATGAATGACAAATATAGTACAGTGCTCATTACACCCCTACCATAGTTAAGTTGATGCCTGATAACGCGACAAGCTAATAGGCTTCGGTGACCAATTCACTTACCTATCCTAACTTGTTTAAAGTTAATAAATTTAATCAAAATGTTGGCATACACTTATCTGGGCTTCCTGATGATCGCTTTCGCTCTATCAGGATCGACCACTCGCGCAGGTTTTATTTCGCGATGCTCCATAAAAAAAGCACCGTCTGCCTATTCGGCAAACGATGCTTTCTGTCCCACTTTGTGGGCCC
>CBDUMS010000139.1:0-4985 GCA_965368405.1 uncultured Cyclobacteriaceae bacterium | reverse complement strand
TTCGGCGAGGAGTTTATACCGATGGGAGCGAAGCGGAGCATCTGCAAGCCCCAGCGGACCGCCTGACCGCCAACTGGCGGTTCACTGTCAGGAAAGACTCTCATGAAAACACGAAGAGCTACTTTGTTGCACAAAGAATCATGAAATTTTCGTTGTGTGTACTTATGAAACAAAATAGGCCGACTGATGTAGTTTTGATGTAATAGTAAGTGTATACTTGATGTATTGCAGTACAAGTTGATTGCCACTTCGGATAGGTAATTTTGTAAATAAAGAGTAATAGTTTAATTCAATTTAGTGTCGCATTTCAGCCAAGCAATAAAGCGTATTGCCTTGCTCAATATTTTTATCATTATTGTCCATTTCTGATTTGTGGAATTAAATTTCTTTAGTAGGTTTAAACTAGGGATGGTTGTAACTGGGCCAAATTGAAAGTAAAAGAAGAGTTTGAAGCTTTTCTTGCTTATAATTGATGGTAACTAATCCAAAGAAAGAAAATGTTTTTAGTCGAAAGTTGGCGTAACAAAGGACATTGGACTTTTAAAACCAAGAATAAATTTTCAACAACATGCTTTTATTTAAATTATTATTGACTCCCACTAATAGCAACTTATAATGGATAGCAATTTCTATGTTGGACACAGTCCTATTAAGGTAAGTCCTAAGACGGTGCAGGGTGGATTTATCGAAATAAAGGGCGAAACTTTCTATAAAATAGAGAATTTTGATCGAATGCGTCCCTTTTTCATGACTATCGTGAGCAGCACGAATCACTGGATGTTTATTGCAAGTAATGGAGGGCTTACTGCGGGAAGAAAAAACTCTGATTCTGCACTTTTTCCCTATTATACGGATGACAAAATAATTGATGGCGCGGAAACCACGGGTAGTAAAACTGTTTTGCATGTTCTACTTAATGCTAAGCGTTATATATGGGAACCTTTTTCGGCAAGACAAGCAGGTGCCTATAAGCGCATAAGGAATATTTACAAGAATAAAATTGGCAATAAACTGATCTTTGAGGAGATCAATGAAGATTTAGGCCTTAAATTTTCATACCAATGGTCATTTTCAGATCAATATGGATTCGTAAAAGAAGCGTGCATCGAAAACATTACCGAGAGCGATATTGCCGTTGAGGTGCTGGATGGCGTTCAAAACCTATTACCATATGGGGTTCAAAACGATCTTCAAACCGGAAGGAGTACCCTAGCGGATGCCTATAAAAAAGCGGAGCTCGATCATGATTCGGGGATAGGCGTCTTTTCCCTAAGTGCTATGATTGTAGATAAGGCTGAGCCAAGCGAAGCGCTAAAAGCAACAACTGTTTGGAGTGTCGGAATTCCCGTTAAAAACCACCTGCTTTCTTCGGTTCAATTAGATGGATATAGGAAAGGAAGCCCTATTCATAATGAATCTGATGTCAGGGCAGAGCGCGGCGCCTATTTTATCAATAGCGAACTAACCATTCAGGCAGGCCGCAATCAATCATGGATGATTATTGCTGATGTGAATCAGGATGTTACCTCAATCGTTCGTCTTAAAAAGAAATTGCAAACCACCGATAAGCTGATTAGCCAAATTGATGAGGAGCTCTTAATTAATACGAGTAACCTAGCTAAGAAGGTCGCTCTTGCAGATGGGATTCAATTAACGAATGACCCTTTAAGTACAGGAAGACATTTCTCAAATGTCTTGTTTAATATTATGCGAGGTGGAATATTCGAAGATCAGTATGATGTAGATGTTGCAGATCTTAAATCTTATGTGTTTACGATTAATAAATTAGTGGCCGAGAAGAATAATAACTTCTTAGCATCTCTGCCTTTAACGCTGAACTATGTGGAGGCCATAAATCTTGTTCAGGAACAGAATGATTTGGACCTTGAGAGAATATTCTACGAATATTTACCACTGTCCTTTAGCAGGCGCCATGGCGATCCTAGCAGGCCTTGGAACAGGTTTACCATTGAAACACACGACGATGAAGGCAGAAAGTTAAAATACTACGAAGGCAATTGGCGAGATATTTTCCAGAACTGGGAGGCGCTTGCGATGTCCTATCCTAAGTTTCTTGAAGGAATGGTCAGTAAATTCGTAAACGCATCAACTATAGACGGCTATAACCCATACAGAATTACTAGAAATGGCATCGATTGGGAAGTTATTGAACCCGATGATCCATGGTCGTTTATTGGCTATTGGGGCGATCATCAAGTGATCTATTTGCTAAAATTATTAGAACTTTCTAATAAGTATAACCCGGGTAAACTTGAAGAACTTTACTTTAAACCACTTAGTGTTTATGCTAATGTTCCCTACCGGATTAAAGCTTACGACAAGTTGGTTGCAAACCCGAGCGACACTATAGATTTTGACCAAAAAATCGAAGCCGAAGTACATGAAAGAGAAGCTCAATTAGGTGCTGACGGTAAGTTGGTATTCAGAAACAGTGATGATTTTGTAAGAGCTAATCTCACTGAAAAACTTCTGGTAATGCTACTAACAAAACTGTACAATTTCGTGCCGGGTGCTGGTATTTGGCTCAATACGCAGCGGCCTGAGTGGAATGACGCAAACAATGCGCTGGTGGGCAATGGTGCCTCTATGGTAACCTTATTTTATCTCAGAAGATTTTTCTTATTTTATCAAGGTCAATTAAAAAGTTTAGGTAGCAGGGATGTGGAATTGAACCAACCTGTTGCAGATCTATTGGTAAGTATTATCGCAATTTTCAGGAAAAATCTTGCCCTTCTAGAAGATGGGATTAACGAGAACAATCGAAAGGAAATATTGGATGAATTGGGAATGGCGGGTGAAAGATATCGCGACATAGCCTACCAGGGGTTTGATGGTACCAAAGCAAAAATCGAACTTGATCAAATTCTTGAGCTTTGTGAGCTCGGGTTAGAATTTATTGATCAAACTATTAGAGATAATCAGCGAGAAGATGGCCTTTTTCATGCATATAACCTGATTAGTTTTAGTTCTAAAGAGGTTTATGTTGAGCATTTATACGAGATGTTAGAAGGACAGGTAGCCGCGCTGACTTCAGGATATTTAAATGCAGAACAGTCCCTTGCCCTCTTAAATAACTTAAAGCAAAGCGACCTCTTTAGGGCAGACCAGTACAGTTACTTGCTGTATCCGGATCGACAGTTGCCGGTCTTTATGGAAAGAAATAATATACCAGATGGTTTTATAAAAAAATCGAAACTGGCGCAAGCACTACTAAAGGTGGAGAATGGTTCCCTATTTAGTCAGGATATTAACTTCAATTATCATTTTAATTCTAGTTTCCATAATAATTTAGACCTCATTAAGGTGCTAGACAACCTGAAAAAGGACAAAGAACTTGCCGTACTGGTTGATGCGGAGTATAATGATTACCTCAATGCATTTGAGGCTGTATTTAATCATAAAGCATTTACCGGTCGTTCGGGTACGTTCTATGGATATGAGGGGCTTGGTAGCATTTACTGGCATATGGTTTCTAAGCTTCTGCTTGCTACGCAGGAAACAATAGTTAGTGCAATGGCTTCCGGGGTCTCTGAAGGAATTACAGGTCAGCTTGTAGAACATTATTATGAGATCAGAGCGGGTATTGGGATCAATAAATCACCCGAATTGTACGGTGCCTTCCCTACCGATGCTTACTCGCATACACCTGGTAACGCTGGAGTACAACAACCCGGTATGACAGGCCAGGTAAAAGAAGACATTATAAGCCGATGGGCTGAGTTGGGCGTATTAATAGCGGATGGCTGCATTAGCTTTAATCCTGGTTTTCTAGACAGGAAAGAATTTTTAGACGAAGGTGTTTCATTTGAATATTTTGATATTCATCTCGAGAATAAAAAGCTTGTATTACCAAAAGATAGCCTGGCATTTACTTTTTGCCAGGTTCCGGTCATTTATGTGAAGTCGAACGATAGTAGACTCCTTGTAGCGTATGAGGATAATTCGGTAGAGGAGATTCATGATAAAACCTTACCTTACTCTATCTCCCAAGAGTTATTCAACCGGACAGGTAAAATAGTTTCTATTCAGTGCTTTCTATAGGTCTAGTCTAGAAGAGACCAGTTGATCACCTGCGCTTTGTTAATTTATGAGGGTTGAGCTCCGGTAAGCCATAGGCCTCTTTAACGGCATTATAGTCACTATGATCAAGCGAGGTTCTACCTCCCCAGAAGTTGCCGGGTACTATTACTACTCTAACAATCCAATCGTCGGTATCAATTGGTTGCAGTAACGAGGGGTCAAACTCTGTGGTCAGAAATAAACGCGTATCAAACATCGTGAAATCGAAATTATACTGGATTTGACCATTTTCTGTGAAAACTGTTTGCGGCATCTGACGCCAAATTTCGAGATTGTTACCATCGTTATCCGTAGTTACCTCCCAGAGTAAGTAAACCAGTGCCACATCAGACTCTCTACCTTCAAAATCTTCTGGGTAATCTAGAACAATATCATATTCAGGCGCAGTAAAATCTACGTTGCTATATTCGAACAAATGAGCGTTCTCCCCTGCAGCACCAGCTGGTCCTTCCGGTCCTTGAGGTCCAACTTTTTCTTCACAGGAGAAAGTTAGAACTATTAATAAGCCAAATACGAGTGATATATTTTTCATGATTCTTTTTTTTCTAGTTACTACAAAGACAATACCAAAGTTTAAATCTCTTAGTAAATAACATGCTACATTGGTGCAGTTTTTAATTCCTAGCATGCAAAATCCAGGGTAAGTTTTCTACGATTACAGACATACTCTTATTACCTCTTTCTCTAAAATATTCTCCATAAGCTGATATAGCTATCAATTTTGAGATACTTTTGAATAAAGATCCAAGACAAGGGTATGGCAATAGTTATTATTAGTAAAAACCCCAATCAACAAGATTGGAAGGATCATATATTAACATTAGATCCTAGTCTGGATATTCGGATTTACCCAAACGATGGCAATAAGGAGGAAATTGACTTTG
>CBDUMS010000138.1:0-5028 GCA_965368405.1 uncultured Cyclobacteriaceae bacterium | reverse complement strand
TCAATAAGTCTACACTGAACCCACTTATTTGTTTGGTTGAATCAATATGAATTAAGGGTGGGTTTTGATACACTCCTACCCTTAATGTCTGCGAAAAAACAATACTCGGTAAAAAGATCAGGACAAATATAAATAGTACTCGCAAGGGATATTTTTTTGTTAATATACAAAGAGATTTAAAAAAAGAGCCCCGACATTTGTCGTCGGGGCTCTTTCTTTCACTTTACTGCCTTATTAAACCAAAGGCATGTAAATTAACTTCATTACTGATTTACAGAAGTTACTGTAAAAATATCCGGAATAGGATTAGGGCAATTAGGATTGGCCTGAATCTCAGCTAGCGGATAAAGTAATCGCTCTACATGAGTTGAATTTGAGGTGGTATTGAATGGGATAGGCAACAATAAATCTGAGTCACTTTTTCTCAATCTTCTTAGATCATTAAAAGGCATATAAGTAGTATAACCACTTACATATCTTTCCTCGATGATCTCTCTCAATATAGCTCTATCAACTGCAATTCCATCCAGATTTTCCATACCTCCACTTTGGAAATCGGCCAGTACATAATCATCATACTGATAGGTGTCCGCTGGGTCGATCAAGTTGAAAGCATTACCTGATCTAAGATGCCCACGCAATTCATTCAGTTTATCAATAGCCGCTTGATGATCACTGCTATTGACTCGAAGAATGCACTCAGCCCATATCAATAAGTTCTCCTCATACGATACAAGTGGCATCGGAGTTAGTGCTCCATCAACTCCATTATCACTGGCACCATCTCCTTTAATGTAGAAGTAGTTACGTCGTGCTGTTTCATCTGTTTTAGCATTATTACGACTATTAGCATCAGCTGGATTAGTAACTACCTCATAGAAATAGCTTCCATCTGCTCCCATGTCGCCAGAACGACTGCCGTTCGCGAGTGAGTATATAGTGTTCGCATTATTCGCGATCAAATCACCTGCTGGATGAAAAGAAAGTGTATTTACCGCAGAGCTTACTCCATTTGCAGCTTCTGCCAAGGCAGCAGCATAGTTTTTAGTCAAAAGGTAGTTTCTTGCCTTCGCAGTATGAGCTGCCTCAATCCACGCAGCAAGGTTTCCATTTAGAAAGATGTCTGCATCTCCAACTGATGTGGTCGCATTTTCAAGGGTACTTATTCCACGATCTAATAAACTCTGCACTGCTGCATACACATCTGCCTGTGCATCATAGGTTGGATAGATTTCCAATCCTGCAGTAGGTGGAGCAGCATTGGCATAAGGAATATCTCCCCAAATTGTGGTTGCAGTACCTACTGCAAGAGCCTCATTTATATCAATTATTCCCTGAAGACCGTCTGCATTTGGTGACTTCTCTCTTATAACGAGGTTTTGAGTCATTATACCATTGTATAAATGAGTCCAGTTAGGATCAGAATCACCAGGGGTATAATTGTACGTATAAATAGTTTCTTGTACTAATTGGTAACCAATCAGGCCACCCGTGTAGTACATTGACGATCTTAGCATATGCCCTTTATGTATTTGAGCATTAGCCAGAAGCGTTCCTTTTAGCAATAATTCCCCAGAGGGGACATCTGTAAGCTGATTCGGGTTTGTATTCACATCCAACCAGTTTTCACATGAACTGAACGCTATTAAAATCACCCCGAGAAATGTATATTTTAAAATTTTCATTTTATTTCTATTTAACTTTTATCAAACAACAACTAGAAAGTTGCTCTTAGTGTGAAAATATATGATCTGGTTCCAGGGTTGGTAAAATAATCGATTCCAATACCATATCCTCTACCGAACTGGTTTACGTCAGGATCAATTCCCTCTACACCGCTCCAGATAAATAAGTTTCTACCAGCAACCGATAACTCAATATTGCTAATCGCATCAGGTAGTCCTTTATTAATAGAATAGCTCAATGAAGCTTCACGGATTCTAGTCCAGCTTCCATCTCTTACTGCTAATTCATTGAATTTACCATCGCCAAATCCTTGTGCTCCAGTGTACCATGCTTCATCCAGTAAGACCGGACCTGCACCTAAATCTGATATATTACCGCGTACAGTTGTACCTGCAGCAACAATATCTCCTGCATAATTGGTCATATCACTGGTAAGTGTTACTTCACTATCAGTATTTGCGTGAGTTCCAAAGAATTCGAGTATAAACTCTGTTCTGCCAGCAAAATCATTGCCCTGCGATGTTTCAACAAGCATGTTAAATCTAAGATTCTTATAGGAAGCATTCAATCCTAAACCACCTCGCCAATCTGGATTTGGATCTCCTACTACAATATTTCCACTTACATCTAGTATTGGATAGCCATCAGCATTAAACTGTTTTACCCCATTCTCATCTCTAAGAATCCCTTGGGTATAAAAAGAACCCATTGGATAACCTTCAATTACAACACCTTGTACTGAACTACCTGGGGTAAGGTTAATTACACTTGATTTAGTATCGACAACCATATTCCTATTGGTGCTTATGTTAGCATTAAGTCCCACACTCCAGTCATTACGATCAAAAATTAGGTATCCAGCTTCTAACTCAAACCCCTTATTTGTGAGTTCCGCTCCATTACCATATATATCGGTGTATCCAATAGATGTTGGTAATCCGATGTTCAAGAGAACATCCTTAATTCTATTGGAATACCCTGTTGCTGAAACTGTAAATCTATTCTGGAAAAATCTAAGATCAACTCCTAGTTCATACTCCGTTTTAACTTCAGGTCTCAAACTCCTATTTCCCAAAATCTCATTTAACTGATAGCCACCACCAAAGAAAGCTAAATCAAGACCATCTGAAAAAGATGAAAAGGAACCTACCTCGTATATAGTTGATGCTCTATGTGCAATAGGAGCATTACCTACCTGACCATAAGCTAAGCGCAGTTTACCAAATGTCCACCACTGTGGTAAATCGAAAGTCTCTGAAGCAAGCCATCCCAATTCAACTGATGGATAAAAGAATCCATCTTCCAGAGTTGAATGCTTTTCATATGATCCTCCAACGGTTAAGAATAACATATTCTTCAAACTAAAATTAGTTGTTCCATAGAATCTAACATAACGATAGAATCTTCTGGATATCTCACTCGAAATATTGTCGGTTGAGGTTAGTTCAAATGGATCGAGTGGTGATCTGAAATTCTCAGTAAAATTAATTGCCTGCGAATAGTTGATCTTCCTACTCCTGGAATTTAGATTAAAACCTAAGGTAGTTGTATTGGTGATATCCGGAGTGATGTTAAAGTTGAAATTAGCCAGGATATCAGTGTTGTAATCATAGACTGTAATCGCTTCATCTTCTAATTCGCCATTAATACTACCTGCAGAATAATAAGGGAAGAAATAAGTCCGATTATCCGTATATGTATCAGCACCGGCTCGAGCAATTACATTTATATTATCTGTTATCTTGAAATCCAGCTGTCCAGATCCAATAAAGCGGTTAACAGCAGTTACATTAGTTTGTTGTTCAACCGTCCAACGAGGGTTATTATAGGTTGGGTTGCCAGTCTGCGCACGAGATCTTCGATAAGATCGGTGTCTATAGGGCGTTACTACACCTGAACTACTCACATAGTCGCCAACATAATCTGTTGCATCAAAATCAGGCGCTGTTCTCAATAGTGACAGGTAAAGACCTGCAGTATTAGATCCCGTTTGAATCCTGTTTGATTCTGAGTTAATATAATTAGCCTTGAAATCTAAGGTCAACCAGTTATTTATTTTCTGATTCATAGAAGCAGTTATATTAGTCTTGTCATAGGTAGAATTTTTAATAATACCTTCTTGCTCAACCCGGGACATACTAAAGAAATAAGTAGTTGATTCATTGCCACCACTCATGGTCAATTTATTATCCCAAGTAATACCGGTCTGGAAAACCTGATCGAAATTGGAATCTATATAGGTATCTCTTGAATTCATTCCTGTAATGGGATAGAGCCTTGAACCATCTTCATAGGATACAAAGTATTCCCCTGTTTCATCTACATCATTTGCTCCACCGGAACGTTCAGAAATTTTATCTCCCCAAGATCTCTGCTGATCTCGGCCCCAGGAGCCACCATTGCCTTGGCCATAAGTTGACTGAAGATCATGCTTACGCGATATTTGATCAACGGTCATACTGGATGAAAAGGTGATATTTGGCTTACCTGCTTTACCACGCTTAGTGGTAATTACAATGACACCGTTTATACCACGTGAGCCATAAAGTGCTCCAGCCGATGCTCCTTTATAGACCTGAAAGGATTCAATATCTTCTGGGTTAATATCATTTAAGCGTGCTTGCTGATTTACACCGGCATCGCTAGCGGCTTCCGATGACAGACCCCTAATTTGATCGTTGTTAAGGGGAATACCATCAACAATAATGAGAGGCTGAGTTTCGCCAGATATAGTACTCTGACCCCTGATCAGGATATTCGCCCCAGCTCCAGGATCACCTGAAGTAGCCGAAATTTTCACTCCGGACATCTTTCCACCAAGGCCGTCTATAACTTTGTTTTCCCCTTTCTGAACTACCTTGTCGCCGTCAACTTGAGAATACGTAGAAGAAATCCTATCTCGGTTTTCCTTAAATCCGAGAGCTGAGATTACAACCTCAGACAATTGTTCAACGTCTTCCAACATAATGATATCTACGACGGAACGGCCAGCAAGAGATATCTCCTGCTCAGTATAGCCTATGTAAGAAAAAATTAACACGGCATTACCGCTGCTTGCACTTAGCGCGTATTTGCCATCGACATCGGTTACGGTACCATTTGTAGTACCTTTCTCAAGAATAGTAACCCCAATGAGGGGTTCTCCGGCATTGTCCTTGACAACCCCGTTGACTGTAACTTGTGCCAATGCTACTACAGATATAAATAGCAGAAGACAGAAGCTAGCAATGAATTTGAAGCTTTTCATTTAGTGTGTTAGTTTATATTAGGTCACAAAATACTCCAAGACGAGTCTTTCGTATTTAGAAAAGTAAGAAACTAAATGGTAAAAAGAAATAGCAG
>CBDUMS010000137.1:0-5056 GCA_965368405.1 uncultured Cyclobacteriaceae bacterium | reverse complement strand
AGGATTCACCACATAAGGACCTTCGTAGAGCACGTGCTGCAGCGTATTCAATTGTACCTACATCTACCGGTGCCGCTAAAGCAGTTGGACTGGTATTGCCACACCTACAAGGTAAATTAGATGGATGTGCAATGCGTGTGCCTATTCCGGATGGCTCATTAACTGACCTTACGGTTATCCTTAAGAAAGAAGCTACGGCTGCTGAAATAAATACTGCCATGAAAGCTGCTGCAAACGGGCCAATGAAAGGTGTCTTAGAGTATACCGAAGATCCAATTGTCTCAATTGATATCGTAGGAAACCCACACTCCTGTATTTTCGATTCGCTAATGACTTCTGCGAACGGTAATCTCGTAAAAGTTGTTGGGTGGTATGATAACGAAGCAGGCTATTCAAATAGAGCTGCCGATTTAATCAAGAAGATTTCTTAAATAAGAAAGAGAATTTATCTCTAACTAAAATAGCCTTAACAACATGTTAGGGCTATTTTTTTAATCCATTTTTATTAACCTCTATTTCTTTAGGACCTCACCCTGTACTCTATTCCAAAATACCCTTCAATAAAGCCTCTAACTCCTTTTGGATGGCTTGAGTTTTATCTGATGTATACCACTTTTGAAGCGTGATATTGAATTCCTTATATGGCACATTATCAGGATTGGCTCTCCAGCTATCGTAAATCGTTTGCAATTCTACCGGTCTCGGGCCCCAGGTTCCGAGCTCTTCATGTTGTTCATTATAAATAATAAGCTTAGGGATAGACCGGCTACAGTTCGTTAGATAATTATCCATAATATCTGGATTCTCATCACGAAGTAATAAACTAAAGTCTATCCTCCTATTGAGTTCAACAAGTTTCTGCATCACAGGGAGCGCCTGAGCGGCGTCACCACACCAAGATTCCGTTAGTACAACCCAGGATTGGGGCGAATCAATGCTTTCGATCAAGCGAGCTAAAGAGTCATTTATCTTCACGGTCTTATCGAGCCGCTTCATTCGTTGATGATTCAATGAAGTATAGTAGGCCATATCTTCATTTTGAAGTGGCCCAGTAGAGGCTTGCGTTGCCTTTAGCTCTGCCATCAATAGTCGATAGTCGTTATAGCTATAAGCCTCTTCTATCCTCTCCTTAACTAATAGTTGTGGTGCTGCAATCATTATCTAGATTATTTGGGTTATAACCCATGTTTCGAGATAATGGTTCTATAAATCCAAAGAAATTGGATCTTTCAGACAATTCTAAGTTGAGATTTAAAGAGAATCGAATTGTGCGTCGGTGGCTTCGATATTATGAAAGACTTTCTGCACATCATCGTCATCTTCCAATGCGTCAATAGTCTTCATCACTTTGGCAAAATCTTCATCGGAAAGGCTAACGCTTGTGTTAGGGATTCGCTCCAATTCAGCATTTTCTGCTTCCAGTTTTAACTCATCCAACTTCTTCTGCATATTACCGAAATCTTCCATTGCACAAGTAATATTCATATTGCCATCTTCTACCTCCACGTCTTCGGCCCCGCCATCGATTAGCTCAAGGGTGAGATCATCGATATCAGCACCATCGGGTAAAGGTAAATTAAACACTCCTTTACGATCGAAAATGAATTCTAAAGAACCATTGGTGCCGAGTGCTCCACCACCCTTATTGAAAATAGACCGAACAGAGGCTACAGTACGATTTAGGTTATCGGTCGTGCACTCAACAAAAACAGCAACACCATTCGAGGCATAGCCTTCATAAGTAGTTTCCTGATAGTCTTCTGCTTCTCCGCCGGCGACCTTTTTTATCGCTCGCTCAATGGTATCCTTGGGCATATTTTTCGCCTTGGCATTGGATACTGCCAGACGCAACCTTGGATTCATTTCCGGATCTGCCCCGCCTTCTTTAGCGGCAACAGTTATCTCTTTAATGAGCTTAGTAAAGATTTTTCCTCGCTTCTTATCCAAGGCACCCTTCTTGTGCTTTATCGTGCTCCATTTACTATGTCCACTCATATAGGTTCATTCATTTAGTAGTAGTTCCCAAAAATATTAATCATTTTGGGTATTTATCAACTTTTCACTGCGGTTCTTATACCAAACGTTAAAGATAACCGCTATGATAATCAAGATAATACCGAGGGCAGAATCAAAATCGTATGATTCATCAAACAGGAAGTATCCGGCTGCTATGGCAAAGACAATTCCAATATATTGAATAGGGGAAATCTTGGACAAGGTATCTGACTGATAGGCTTTGGTCATAAAAAACTGCGCAAATTGTGTTACCACACCAATGCCAATTAACATACTAACTTCGAATAAAGTAGGCGTTACCCACCCGCCTAACAGATAAATTCCAGTAATGGGTATTGTTACTAGTGGAAAATAAAAGATAATAACCAATGGGTGCTCACCATCTTTCAATCTTCGAATACTATTATAGGCTAGCCCTGCCCCTAACGCTCCCATAACTCCGATAAGCACTTGGATACTGGTAACTCTGGGGTCGAATCCCTGAATCGCCACCACACCAGCAAAAGCCATTGCAAAGAAGATCCATTGCACCGGTTTTACTTTTTCTTTAACAAGATAAATGCCGAGTAATGCGGTAAAAATTGGTGACAAGTATTGAATAGCAATAGCGGATCCCAGCGGCATCATTTTAATGGTAGCAAAAAAACAGAGTAATCCAATTGACCCCGCTATACCACGAATGATCAGCCATTTTTTATTAGTTCCCCAAACTGAAATACCCTTGGATTTCAAGACGGTATAACTCATGGCAAGGGATACGACAGATCGAAAGAATACAATTTCTACGGCTCCGATCCGGGGTATGTATTTTACCATAATGTTCATTATAGCAAAAAACATTGTTGCCAATACCATGAAATAAACCCCTCTATTTTTCATTAAAGGATTTTGCCGTCTTCTATCGTGAGCTTTCGGTCGGCCATTTTAGCCAGATCAGGGTTGTGCGTAACGATTACAAAACTTAGGTTAAGTTGTGTTCGTAGATCAAAAAATAGCTTATGTAATTCTTCCGCATTCTGAGAATCCAGGTTACCACTCGGCTCATCGGCAAATACAATTTTAGGGTTATTGACCAATGCCCTGGCAACCGCGGTGCGCTGCTGCTCGCCTCCAGATAACTGTGATGGTTTATGGTCTTTTCGATCGCTGAGGCCTAGCAAATTGAGCAAGTCAAGGGCCTGCTCTTCTACTTCCGATTGCTTGCGCTTACCAATATAACCGGGAATGCATACATTCTCCATAGCGGTAAATTCGGGTAGCAAATTATGAAACTGAAATACAAAACCAATTTTCTGGTTGCGAAACCCCGACAACTTATTTCTGCTGAGTTTTTCTACTGCCTCACCATCGATGGTTAGCTTGCCATCATCTGGCTTATCCAAACTTCCGAGGATATGTAATAATGTACTTTTACCAGCGCCCGAAGCCCCAACAATCGATATGATTTCACCTTCGGCAACGGATAAATTAATCCCTTTTAAGACTTCGATCTCTCCGTAAGCCTTATGGATGTTCTCCGCAGTTAAGATGGGTCCTCCTGACATGAATTCAAACATAAGAAATTGTCTTGGGTAATGAGAGTCCTCTTCATTAAAATATAAACTCGTGATTAACTTTTAATGTTTAAGATCTCCAAGGTAAATTTTTTCGGACTCTTGAAATATCAAGTCAATCTAAGTACCTTCGCACAACTATTAATAAAACTATTTTTCAGATAAGAACCATTCTGTTATGAACATTCATGAATATCAGGCAAAAGACCTTTTAGCGACCTTTGGAGTTAGAATCCAACGGGGTATTGTTGCAGATTCCAAAGAGAAAGCTGTAAAAGCTGCAAAGGAATTAAATAAAGAAACTGGTACTGAATGGTATGTGGTTAAGGCACAGATTCATGCAGGCGGTCGTGGCAAAGGCGGTGGAGTGAAACTCGCTAAAAGCACCGATGAAGTACTTACCTTGTCGGATCAGATTTTAGGTATGCAATTAATTACGCACCAAACTGGCCCTGAAGGCAAGCGCGTAAACAAGGTATTAATTGCTGAGGATGTTTATTATCCAGGAGAGAGCGAGCCTAAGGAGTACTATTTGGGTATTCTTTTAGACAGAGCGAAAGGTTGTAACGTTATTATGGCGTCGACAGAAGGCGGGATGGATATCGAAACTGTCGCTGCAGAGACTCCTGAGAAAATAGTTAAAGAATGGATTGATCCTCGCGTAGGTTTACAAGGATTTCAAGCTCGAAAAGTGGCATTTGCCCTTGGCTTAGAAGGGCAAGCCTTTAAGGAAATGGTTAAATTTATATTCAGCCTATATGATGCTTATGAAGCTACCGACTCTTCGATGTTTGAGATCAACCCTGTTCTTAAAACCTCTGATAATAAGATTTTAGCTGTAGATGCTAAGGTAAATCTTGATGATAACGCTTTATTCAGACATCGCGATCTGTTAGAACTGCGTGATTTAACGGAGGAAGATCCTTTGGAAGTTGAAGCCGGAGAGAACGACCTTAACTATGTGCGACTCGACGGAAATGTTGGTTGCATGGTAAATGGTGCTGGACTGGCAATGGCTACCATGGATATCATTAAACTCTCGGGTGGTGAGCCGGCTAACTTCCTTGATGTTGGGGGTAGTGCAAATGCTGAGACAGTTGAGGCCGGTTTCAGGATTATTTTGAAAGAAGAAAATGTTCAAGCAATTCTCATCAATATTTTTGGTGGTATCGTTCGTTGCGATAGAGTAGCTCAAGGTGTTGTAGATGCCTACAAAAATGTCGGCGATATCAAAATCCCAATTATTGTAAGACTTCAAGGCACCAATGCTGAAGAAGGCGCGAAAATTATAGAAGACTCCGGCTTAAAAGTAACCTCTGCCGTAGTGTTGAAAGATGCGGCCGATAAGGTACGTCAGGCCGTAGCCTAAGAATACAATGCACACGTAGTTCAATTGGATAGAATATCGGATTTCGGCTCCGAGGGTTGAGGGTTCGAGTCCTTCCGTGTGCGCTAGAGACTGTCTGCAAAGGCAGTCTCTTTTTTTG
>CBDUMS010000136.1:0-5344 GCA_965368405.1 uncultured Cyclobacteriaceae bacterium | reverse complement strand
GGTGTAGAACTTCGGACGAAGCAAGAATTCGTTGGAACAAGGCAAACCATATATAGTGGGGTGCCTTCGCAATTTTTTGGAGATCAGTTAACAGAATATTTCAACCTAAATAATTTAGATATTATTGGCTTATCGAGAAGTCAGCTGGAGAGTACAGGAGCACTTCCCGAGGGCGTATATCGGTTTACGTTAGAGGTATTAGAATATAATAGAGGGGTCAAAATATCAAATTCGGCAACCTCAATTGTATGGCTCATCCTCAATGATCCTCCTCTTCTAAATTTGCCTCTCGATACTGAAATTATAACTGCATCAGATCCGCAGATTGTTCGATTTCAATGGACTCCCCGCCATAAAGGTTCTCCAAATGCAAGCTTTAATACCGAATACCTATTGAAGATTGTTGAAATTTGGCCGGAGACAAGGAATCCAAATGATGCTATCCTTACTTCAAACCCAGTTTTTGAAGCTACAACAACGGCAAATTATTTTGTGTATTCTGTTGCCAACCCGGCACTTATTCCAGGCAGAAAATATGCTTTTACTGTTCAGGCCCGAGCCATTTCGGGTACCGACGAACTTGACCTATTTAAGAATAATGGATTCTCGCAAGTTCGATCATTCCAATTTGGCAATGCTTGTAATCCACCTTCTAAAGTAGATCTTCTAGAAACGAAAAATAAGAGCATCGAAATTGGCTGGGATATTCCTGATGGAGCAACGGGATTCAATATCATGTATCGGGAAAAGGACAATAAGGCTAATTGGTTTGAAAAGTTCAGCTATCTCCCAAATCTCAGTATTCATCAATTACAGCCTAATAAGAATTACGAAGTGATGGTTAAAGCCAATTGCTTAACCATTTCGAGTGAGTTCACTGAGCCCTATGAATTTCAAACGGCAAATGCAATAAATGAATTTACCTGTGGTGACCTCGACATTCGCTATGATTTATCGAACAGATCACCTATACCTTCATTATTCGTAGGGGAAACCGTACTCGCTGGCGATTTTGAAATTGAACTAATCAGTGTGACTCGTTCCATGCGGGGCTATAGTGGCACTGGCCTGATCAACCTTCCATTTCTCAATATGGCCAAAACACTCGTAAGCTATGAGACTCTTCGGGTGAATACCGATTACAGAGTTTATGATGGTTCATTGACCACCTTGTACGATGAAGACAGTCGAATGATTTATCAGCCCGATGAACCCGGGAATGATGTAGGTACTGAGAATCCGCCGGTCTATCCGTCAGATACCACGGAAATTATGCCGGCGGATTCTAGTGTTCTCCCTGTTAATCCCATGGAACCGATTCCTGTCGATACCATTTTCGTGGATGATAATGGTGATATCGTGGCTGTAATTGATAACAAAGAAGTAGTGCTGGATCCCAATAATGATAACGGTGAGCAATACGTTGACAGCAATGGGAACACCTATATGGTTTCCAATAACGGTCTTAGTCAATCGAACTCAAGTGGTGCCACAAATACGCCCGCCGTAGCTGTTGGGGCAACATCGGGGAACGAATATCAATTCGGACCACTTAAACTAATTCTAAAAGAAGCCTTACCTGAAGCGGCGAATGAAAATTGTTACTATGACGGATTAGAGGCGCAAATTGAGTTGACCATTGAGGATCTTGATCTTGAAATTTCGGAAAATATCAAACTTAATTCCTCGAACATTAATATTCAGAAGAATTGCGAAACAGGGGAAATTATTTCGGGTAGTATTAACTGGGAAAATCAAGGCGATCCTTTTCATTTTAGTCTTTATGAGTTTGAGGTTGAAGTGAATAAATTGTCGATTGAAATTGATAGCAGTGGGATTATTAACGGTAATGTAGAATTACGTGGTTACGTGGATCAAGATAAGGCTTTAAATCAGATCACAGTATTAAAAAATGGTGCTGAAGGTAAGATATCGTATAGATTGGTACGAGAGGAGAATGAACTTAAATCGGCCTTTGATTTTAGTGATATAAAAAATATCTCGATCGAAATTATCAAGCAACAAAAGCTAATTGGGAAACTCACGAATGGGCGTTTTACTTCCGGTGGATTTGTGGAAGGGAAAATTCAACTGGCTTCTGCAGTTGATTATACGTCTAATGGGTTTAGTGTTAGGCTAACTAAACTAAATCTTGATGTGCGCTATGGATTGGGCAAGGCGTTTCAGCTTAAACAAGGTTCGGCTACTGCGATAATTTCGAACAACTCTCTGATTAAGGGAGACGCAAAAATTAATATTGAGGTCTTGGATAACCAAACGTCGGCAATCCTCGAGAATGCTAAACTTGAGGCCTTTGGGATGGAGCTGAGCGACCTCAATCTAAAAGTGGAAATTGATTCTAGGCTTAATGTTACCGGCATATCAGGCAGTGCCAGCGCTTACCATCCTCAATTTGGAGCCAGAATTGATGTAAGAAATATTAGTGTTTCGAATGGCCAACTCGAAGAGCTCAATCTTTCTGGGGAGATTTTGTATCAGAACCTCAACATAACAATCCATGATGCTGCGGTTAACATTAATGACAAGCAACTGATTATTGATGCTTTTGTTGAATTGGAACAAGAGGGAATTCAAATAGCGGCACAGATATCAGACTTTCGCATAAATACAGACGGTACCGTTGTTTGGGGTGGTTATGATCTGAGTTTTGATGGTGTTAAGACTTTTGGGCCACTAACCGTTGCCTTATCTGGAGAATCTGGTGCAAGTTCAGGAACATGGCGAGAAACAACAGCAACAGCATCACTTACCATGGAAATATCTGGTAAAGAAGATCCTATATCGATTTCAAATGCAAATATTTCATTTAAAAAACACCGTTCAAAAGACCGATACAAGGATGTTGTAGTTAGTTTGGAAGAGGCCAATCTTAATGTTGACCTAGGGATGTTGGAAACGACACTCAGTGAAATGAATATTGCATTGGAATCCCCAGACTATATTGAAGGAGATGGAAGTAATGCGGACAAAATAAAAATAGCGATAAATAGTTATTTGAAATTTGATGTCTCGTTAGATAATGATCTGGAGCTAAGGAATCTTCTTTTTGTTCAGAAAGGAGTTACGGGATCAATTACCTATAGTTTTACTGGAGAAATGCTAGATGGGGAGTTAGATTTTTCTGACGTCCAGAATTTAAATGTTGTTGCTCGAAAAGGGGGGCAAGTTCTTGCGAGCCTTGTAAATGGAGAAATTAGCGAGGAGGGTATTTTAATGGGGAACGTATCTGTTCTGCCGAACGCATCATTCAACACAAACGGTTTTTCCGTCCAGGTAATAGCCATGAACTATCATGTTGAAGTCCCTATTAATAATACCACTCGAAAATTTAAAATGCATAGTGGTCGGGGTTCGCTGGGCTTGTCTGGAGATGGAGCTGTTGAGGGCTCAATTATTATTGATTATGAATTCGATAATCAACAAAACACCGTATGCTCAGTAAATAATGCAACCGATATTTCAGTTTACAATCTGCAGTTAAGGGATTTAGACCTTAAGGCTGAATTAAACCAAAATCTTGAACCAACAGAAATCACCGGGCACATGCATGCTGAGCATGAAGATTTCGATAGCTACCTGAAAGTTTCTGAATTCTCAATAAAGAATGGTAAACTAATTGATTTTGACGTAGAGGGGGATGTTAAATTTAAAGGATTTAACCTCAAAATTAATAAAGCCGATTTTTCAAATGACTTATTGTTATTGGACGGAGAGGTTGCCATAAATATAACCGGTACTTCTGCTTGGTTGGCCATAGAAGAGATGACTATTGATCCCGATGGCGTTATTTCTGTTAAAGGAATCGAAGGGCAGCTTGATAAATCACCAATACTAATTGGGTTCTCGGCAAATATGGAAGAGGCCAGATTCAAAGGTTCCTTTACCGGTGAATTAGCAGAAGTTGGATTATCGGGATCCATAGATATTGGGGTGCAAGACGATGCTTACAACTTCGCTTACCTTGAATTGAAGGCACAAGGGAATGTTCCGTTACCCGGGACAGGTCTGAAATTGACGCAATTGGGAGGACAGTTTGGGTATAATTATAAATTAATCTACTCCAACCCGAACGATAAACCTGAAGGCAATCCTCAGGAAGGCAATTATGTAGTTGGTTTGCTTATAGGTGTAGCCGATGCAGCAAACCTGGTAGAAGTTGCAGGAAATACTGTAGTTCAATTTGGGAATGATCAATTCGAACTAAATCTTAATGGCTCTATCAATATTCCAAAAGAAAAAACTATAGCTCAGGGCAAAGTTAATATTCAGTATACCCTGCCAGATAACACTTTAGCAGGTGGTGTAGCACTCGATTTGGCTGTTCCACCATCTAATGGCAGACTTATAGCGGCCAATTTTGATATGAACTACCTTCGGGCAAACCAAAAATGGTCCCTAAGCTCTACAGATATTAGCGCCAAACTTTTTAGTGAGATTGATTTTGTAGGCAACTTGGAGCTTAATGGAAGTGATGAAAAAACCAACATTCACGGGATACTCTCTGGTCATGCATCTTATGCATTTAAATATTTCAATGAAGGAGAAGTACTCGGCGCAAAAGTTTTAACGAATCTTGATGCTGGTTTTAATTTTAATGGCGAAATCGCCTTTGATGATAATGGAGCCAATGGCGAGATAAGCCTTTATCTCTATACTAATGGAGAAGTAGGTGTAGAACTGGAGGTTGGGGAATACACCAAATTAGTAGCCATAAGTGGTTCCAGTCTGTCTCAACTCAGCATAACCCCTACGCAAGCCAAAGTTTATGGCAATCTTGACGTAACCCTTTACATCCTTGGACTCGAACACGAAATGGAATTAGAAATTGATCATACAATATGAAAAGAACACTATTGCTCATAGTATCATTTACGTTTTTAGTGTTTAGCAATCTCCTGGCACAAGATCCTAAGATTAAGCTTTACGGTGAATATTACCAAGATCAGGTTTATTTAGCCTGGATCCCCGAAATATGGCCCGAAGAGATGACTGGCGTAGCTATTAAGCGACTAGGAGCCGACGGGGCTTGGCAGCTGGTAACTAAGGAGGTGGTTATTCCAGGGTCATATGTTGAAAAAGACCTCTCCAATGTTGAACCAAATTCGGCTGAGCGCCAAAGACTTAAGCAAAAACTTGATAGCCTAATTCAGAACGGTAAAGGCCGTGAAGTGAGTTCTCAAAAATACAAAGAGGAAATACTGCCAAAAGGAAGTTTGCGGACATCGATTTCAATGATTTTTGCCCTTGATTACGACCTACTCATTCTAAATGGCTTTGGTGCAGTCGACCGGAATCCTGCTGCTGCTAGCTTACAGTATAGGTT
>CBDUMS010000135.1:0-5553 GCA_965368405.1 uncultured Cyclobacteriaceae bacterium | reverse complement strand
TTTTACATTATACTCTGGGAAATAACGGATGGTTAACTGGCCGATACCAAGTTGTGCAAAAGGCACCATAAGCATGGCGGCATCTTGAATTAGTCTTGCTAACCCAACCTCGTCTGGTGACATGTATTTAGGGTAGAGGATCAGGACATTCACGTATCCTATCGCCACACCTGCGTAGGTAAGAACCGTAGAAATTGCGCTTTGGCGAATGATTATACCCATAGTTTGGAAACGAAAGTAATTAATAGATTGAATATAAAGCCAGTTAGAATTGAATTGTTCATGTCACAGCAAAGAAATTGCTAATTTTGAAACCATAATAGTAACTCTTTGAATAAGCCAACCATTCTTTTTACGGCAAACACCAACTCAACCTTCGTTCAACGCGATATAGGGTTGCTAGAAGTTGATTTTAATGTGGTCACACGTCTGGTGGGTCAGCCCAAAACAGTTTTTCATTTTCTCAAAGAAAGTATCTCGGCTGTTTTTTTCTATTTCAGTAATATTCGGAAGGCTAAATTTGTTTATTGTTGGTTTGCCGATTACCATAGCCTTTGGCCAGCTTTTTTTTCGAAATTATTTAATAAAGACTTTTTCTTGGTTGAGGGAGGATATGATACTGTATTTCTGCGCGATTATAATTATGGGGTATTTACAAACCCATATCGCTCTTTCTCGGCGAAATATGCTATGAAAAATGCAACTATGAATCTTCCGGTATCCAACTATTTGAAAAAGGAAATTCAAGAACTATTTAATAAAAGAATTAATATCACAACCGTAGAAACAGGTTACGATCCTAATTTTTTTCAACCAAGTCTTAAGAAGAACTTTGTGCTGACGGTTGCTCATGTCGATAGTCAAAAGCGGTTGGAAATAAAGGGTGTAAATAGGGTCGTCGAGCTAGCAGCCATCATGCCTGATGTTGAATTTCAGTTGGTAGGGATTGATGAAAAATTGGTGCCGGGCCTAAATGCCACAGCCAATGTAAAATTTATCGACTTTTTAAATGAAGATGATCTCTTAAAGATACTGGCCTCTGCGAAGGTTTACGTGCAGTTTTCGGTTAGAGAGGGGCTTCCGAATGCGATTCTTGAAGCGATGCTCTGCGAATGTGTGACGGTTGGTATACGACATAGTGGTCTGGAAGAGGCCATTGGAGATAAAGGTTTTTTACTTCCTGAATGGAATCCTCAAAAAGCAAAGGAGCTAGTACAGCAGGCGTTGATAGATGATGGCATGGGGCGCTTAGGACGGGAACATGTGATGAAGAATTATACACCCGAGCATCGATATAATAAGTTAAGCGCAGTAATAAATAAGTAACGGTATGAAAACAGGGGTTGTCTTATATTTTAAAAGTCTGAATATTGGTGATGATATTCAAGGTTATGCGGCCTCTCTACTTGCTGGCAAGAACTTCACAGTACTCGACAGAGAAGACTTAGATAACGCAAGTCATGAGGAGCCGATTAAGCTAATTTGTAACGGTTGGTTTTTAGATCATCCTGAGCATTGGCCACCAGCTAAACCTGTACATCCATTATTTATTTCTTTTCATATCGGTAAATATAACCACGTTAGAAAGGCGCTTTTAGACCCTAAGCTGGCGGGCTATTATAACCAATTTGCTCCAATCGGTTGCCGCGATTATGAAACACTACGATTGTTTGAGGGTATGGGAGTGGATGCATATTTTTCTGGCTGCCTGACGCTTACATTGCCTAAGTCTGAAGTAAAAAGAAGCAATAAAATTTTAGTAGTCGACCCCTTTATTAATGAGTTGCTCGACGAGGAATATGGACGAAAGCTGATGTACAAGCTTATACCATCAGCCTATCATAATGACATTGAATTTATAACACATATTAGGAAAGAGGGGAATCGTGCTGTCGATGATCGCCTTGCCGATGCAGAAGAATTTCTCGATCGTTATGGTCGAGCAAAAATGATTATCACATCACGCATTCATTGCGCTTTACCATCACTTGCACTGGGCACACCCGTTTTTTTTATGGATGTGGGATATGAGCGAAAGCGTAATCGGGATCGCTTCGAGGGAATAATTGATCTCTTTAATGTTGTGAAACCGAATTTGCCTTTTCATGGCAGTCGCAGGGTAGATAAACTTCTTAAACTATTCGGTCTCCATAAATTATTCTTAGCACAAGTGAAACCGCTGGCTATAGACTTTGAATCACCAGAACCAAATCCCGAGACCTATAAAGAAATTGCTGAAGCACTAAAAACTAAGGTTGCGGAATTTCTATCCAAAGAATAATTAACCGCCAATACTCGACATCGATTCGGAGATCGAATCTGAGCGATTAGACTCTGCCGCGAAACCATCACGCTTCTTCTTTGCATAAGCATTACCGATCGCTTCCTTGATCATAGTATCGGAAGAACCGTCACTGAGCATTCTTTTAAGATTAAGAACACCTTGATCATAAAGACAATTAATCATATTACCAGTTGCGGTTACTCTAATCCGGTTGCAGCTATCGCAAAAGGTCCTGCTGTAAGCTGCTATGATTCCAATTGTGCCCTTATGCCCTTTAATGCCATAATTTACAGCAGTAGATGATTTATGGGCATCTAACTCGTTCAGTTCAGGTAAGCCTGTCTTTAGATGATTTAAGATATCAATATGGTTCATTATTGAGACATCACGTTCTCCCGATCCGTTGAAGGGCATCTCTTCAATAAACCTGATATTAACTGGGTCATTTTTTGTCAGCATAGCCATCGGAAGTATATCTGACCTGTTTTTGTCGGCCATAACCACCATATTGACTTTTAAATTGATGCCGGCATCCAATACAGCTCGATAGGTCGACATGGCGCTATCAAAAAAGTCTCTTCTGGTTATCTCCTCATAGCGCTGCTTATCCAAAGTGTCTAAACTAAGGTTAATCGTATCAATTCCAATTTCCTTTAAAAATGGGATATGGCGATTGGCAACAGCGCCATTGGTCGTGATATTTACTTTCTCTAAGCCTTGAATTGCCGTGAGTCGCTTCAAGAAGCCGTACATATTCTTACGAATAAATGGCTCCCCGCCAGTTATTCTTACTTTTTTCACTCCCATTTCAACCATCAGTCGGGTGAGGCGGAGCATTTCTTCGTAGGTTAATAACTCTTTACGTTCTACAAACTCGATACCATTATGCGGCATACAATAGAAACAGCGTAGATTACAGCGATCGGTAACGGCCAGGCGCATGTATTCCATAGGCCTTCCAAAACTGTCGTATAAAGCGGTTTCTACCATTGGGCAAAAATAGTAAGATCAGATATTACACGACTTATAAATCCATAATTATATACCAATGGTCAATCCTTCTGAAAACTTAGCTTGATCACCTTTCGTGTTCGATTAGAATATCTCATTTTTGTTTTATGCGTCTAGTAGATTCTCATGCCCATATTTATTTAAAGGAATTCAGCACAGACCTGGATGATGTTTTGTCCAGGTCGCAAGAGGCTGGGGTTGAAAAGATTTATATGCCCAATATAGATCATAGTTCAATCGACGATATGCTAAGGGTCAATGATCAGCATCCGGAATACTGTTTACCAATGATGGGCCTCCATCCTTGTTCAGTAAAAAGAGGGTTTGAAAAAGAGCTTTACCTCGTAGAAGATTGGCTTAAAAAAGATCATTTTGTAGCAGTGGGGGAGATCGGTACAGATCTCTATTGGGATAAGTCTTTTTGGAAGGAACAGAAGGAGGCTTTAAAAATTCAACTAGAATTTGCCAAGCGCTTTAAATTACCGTTTGCGATCCATTGCCGGGAATCAATTGATGAGACTATTGAATTAATTAAGGAAACGAAACTAACTGGTCTTAGTGGAGTCTTCCATTGCTTTACAGGAAGCCTAAAGCAGGCAAAGGAAATAACGGATATGGGGTTTATGCTTGGGATTGGCGGTGTTGCAACTTTTAAGAACGGTGGCCTGGGTGAAGTTCTCGAAAAAATAGACCTTAAGAAGTTGCTTCTAGAGACTGACAGCCCGTATCTTGCTCCTGTACCCCATCGCGGCAAACGAAATGAGCCAGCCTATACTAAATTAGTTTGTGAGAAAATCGCGGAAATTAAAAATCTTGAACCACAAGAAGTAGCTGAAGCTACCACCAATAACGCTTACCACTTATTTCAAAAGAAAGTTGGCTGAGATGAATTACGACATAATCACCATTAATACGGCAGCACCGGATTCGCCACGGGCTAAGGTTCTATTAATCTATACGGGCGGGACTTTTGGTATGGGCAAGGATACCAGTGGAGCCTTAGTGCCTTTCAATTTCCATAAACTCCTTGATCAGGCACCATTGCTGAGCAATTTGGCGCTTAAAGTCACGGTGTTGGCTTATAAAAACCCGATCGATTCATCCGATATAGATCCTAATCACTGGACGGACCTTGCTAGTATTATTGAAGAGTATTACAGTGCTCATGACGGCTTTGTAATTCTTCATGGAACAGATACGATGGCGTATACAGCCTCGGCACTTAGTTTTATTCTTCAAGACTTAAGCAAGCCAGTAATACTAACTGGCGCTCAATTACCCATTACGGAAGTTCGCACAGACGCTCTGGAGAACTTGGTTACATCATTAGAAATTGCATCATTCAGGCAAAGCTCTGGAGCTATGAAGATTAATGAGGTGTGCATCTGTTTTAATAATCTCCTAATTCGCGGCAATAGAGGACAAAAAGTACAAAGCAATAAATTCGACGCCTTTAACTCCGCTAATTATCCGGAGCTCGCACAATCGGGAATTGAAATCGAGTACAACGACAGCTATTTATTAGCCAAACCCTCAGGAAAGCAAAAGTTTGTTAAGCCAACATGGGAGAATGGGGTGTTTGTTATTAAACTTTTTCCAGGGATAACCAGAGAACTCCTTTCGGCAGTACTTGATAACCCTGCCCTTAAGGGGGTAGTGCTTGAGTCATTTGGCTCGGGTAATATACCAAGTGCCCCGTGGCTAATCGAGATGCTTCAGAAAACGGTTGAACGCGGCGTAATAATCCTCAATGTATCGCAATGTATGGGAGGTGAGGCCATTCAGGGAAAGTATAAATCGAGTGAAGCGCTCAACCGGATAGGTGTTATTAATGGTTACGATCTAACCACGGAAGCAGCCTTAACAAAAATGATGTTTGTACTTGGTAAGGGATTATCAAGGAATAATACTATTTTAGAATTGATTACACCTATTTCAGGAGAGATTACCCTTAGAGAACAGAATATATTTTAGGACATTCTATTATTTCAAGCATATATTTGCATATAGACAATAATTATAATTTATTTGTGCGCTAAGCAGAGGAAACCCGGAAAGGAGAGGTGACCGAGTGGTCGAAGGTGCTCGCCTGGAAAGTGAGTGTGCCCCACAAGGGTACCGGGGGTTCGAATCCCTTCCTCTCCGCATTGAACTGTATTGAATTTAAAAATTAATAAACTACAAAAATTACCTATTTTAATTAAGACTTAAACTATGAAACGATTATTTGCTTTCTTGATGTTGATGGGGTCGTTGAC
>CBDUMS010000134.1:0-5810 GCA_965368405.1 uncultured Cyclobacteriaceae bacterium | reverse complement strand
ATATTCAAAGTCTAGATGTCGTATATCTTAAATGAAGATCCTAACAATCACAATGAATGAGCAATACAACTAACACACTCCTATTTAGCCGAGCATCGAGATAAGCACCCCTGCTGCAACTGCCGATCCTATCACTCCAGAGATATTACTGGCCATAGCATATTGTAGGATGTGGTTATTCGGATCATACTTTAAGCTAATCTCATTCGCTACTCTTGAAGCCATTGGTACTGCGCTTAAACCTGTTGCGCCTATCAGCGGGTTAATCTTCTTCTTATTAAACATATTATAGATCTTAACCGCCATAATACCGCCAGCGATCGAAATAGCGAAGGCAATGAAGCCACCCCCAATAATCATTAAGGTTTTTAAGTTTAAAAAAGTATCCGCGGTCATCGTGGCACCTACAGTTAGCCCTAAGAAGATCGTAGCTGTATTCATAATACTTCCCGAAGCTTCTTTATGAAGTCGGTGTGTACTGGCCCCTATTTCTTTAATAAGGTTACCAAACATCAACATACCAACCAAGGGTACAGCAGAGGGAACGGCAAGCGCCACTAGTGCACCTACTACGAGCGGGAAAACTATCTTAGCGCGGCGCAAATTTTTAATAGGAGTTTTGTTTGGATAAAGCTTATCCATCTCCTTAATATTTATTCTAAGTTCATCGGTAGTTGTTGTAAAACGAACAACCAATGGAATTATAACTGGCACTAGTGCCATATAGGAATAAGCCGCAATAGCGATTGGCCCTAATAAGTGAGGTGCCAACATAATGGTAGTATAAATTGCAGTTGGTCCATCTGCGCCCCCAATTATGCCGAGCGAACCTGCCTCCTGAGGCGTAAATCCAACCAGGATCGCTGCGATAAACACTGAAAAAATCCCTATTTGGGCTGCTGCGCCAAAAAATGCCAGTCTTAAATTTCGCAGCATTGGTCCAAAATCGGTTAATGCGCCAACACCCATAAAAATTATCGGTGGCAGTAAACCTGTTTTAATAAGCATATAATAGAGCATATTCATTATGCCATAATCTTTAGCAATTTCAATTATGGTGAGGTGCTCAATTTCATCGTTGGAAACTACAGCCATATTACCGCCCATCGAATTTGCCAGAATTAGACCAAAACCAATGGGTACTAAGAGCAAAGGCTCATAATTCTTTCGGATACCCAGGTAGAGTAAGAGTAAGCCAATGGCGTACATAAGAATGGCCCCAGGATTATCGAATAAATCCTGGATCGCAGTCATGTTGTATAAACTCTCAAAAATATTCATAGCTGCCTATTGCAGTTTTATCAAAACATCGTCTTCATCGACTTGCTCACCATTGGTAGCACATATTTCCACAACCTTACCGGCTTTATCGGAAGAAATAGCATTATACACCTTCATAGCCTCAATATAGCCAATTACATCGCCTTTATTAATTTGATCGCCTATGGCAACGGCTTTTTCGCCACTGTTCTTCGTAAGCATAAAATTACCTTCTATTGGGGCAACTACATCCTGGGTATCGCCACTAACAGCTGGTGCTGCTGCTGGCTGGGACACTGGGGTAGGCTCAGAGCTTGCTACAGGGGTATCGCCATAACTCACCTTTACCGTATACTTTTCACCATTCACATCAATATTCATAACGGAAGGCGATGCATTCGTAGCTACCGCTGAAGTCGTAGCTGCAGCTACCGGAGCAGCGCTTGCTTCTCTGCGTTTTTTCAGGTCTGCTTCAAAATCTTCTTTTGCCTTACCTGATTTGTAGGCCAGATATTGAGGCTTATGCATCGCATATTCCATCAACTCTTCGTCATCTTCACCAAAATCAAATCCAGCAGCTTTCATTTCCTCCCGTATTGAATCCAATGCATCTGGATAAAGGTCTTGAGGAGAGCCATCAAAGAATTCACGTCCTTGTGATTTCGCCAGTTCAGCCAACTCCGGTGCGAGTTCGCCCGGCAGACTTCCTACCCTGCCCAAAAGCATATCCCAGGTATTGTCGTCAATCATAGACCATCGTTCCTTACCTTTTAAAATGCTCATCACATTCATCAAGGCAACGTTTTTAACATACTGACTGTATGGCGTTACCAAAGGTGGATAGCCCATTTTCGGCCATATTATTTCTACCTCCTCGAATAGTTTGATCAGTAAATCATCTTGCGTCAATGCCGGCTTATTGTTTTTTGCCATCCATTTATTCAAACTCTTTAGATTATTCTCTAAATCGGCCATTAAGCTACCCATCATTCCTCCAGGTAAGCCAGGTCCTATAAGAAGTGAATTCATTAAACGGTTCTTAGGATTAATATATTCCCCAAGGAAATCATCGATAAACTCCTGCGTTAGCGTCCGTACTTTCATGTACGCATTCATGTTGATATCGGGCACTTTAAACCCTGCATCTTTCAGCATTTCGTGTACCGTAAGTAAATCAGCATGACCCGTGCCCCAACTTAATGGCTCCATCGAGACATCAATAATATCGGCTCCGGCGCGAGCAACTTCAAGAATTGAAGCGACAGAGAAACCAGGTCCTGAATGACCATGATACTGTACCAACATCTTAGGATGGTTTTTCTTAATACCCGCTACAATCAAACCAAGAGAAGCAGGACGGCCTACGCCGGCCATATCTTTAATACATATTTCCTGAGCACCGAACTCAATGAGTCGATTAGCCATGTTTACATAATATTCAACCGTATGAACCTTAGAGTAGGTTACACTTAAAGCACCCTGGGAAATCATGCCTGCCTCATTGGCAAATTTTATTGAGTTTTCGAGGTTTCGGGTATCATTAAGGCCATCGAAAGAACGGGCAATATCTGTTCCCTGTTTCTTTTTTACCTGAAACATCAGCTTACGAACATCAGCAGGAACAGGATTCATCCTTATTCCGTTTAAACCTCGCTCCAGCATCTGAGTCTGAATACCTGCATCATTAAAAGGCTGAGTCCATTCGCGAACAGCTTTATTTGGGTTCTCTCCAAATAAGAGATTAATTTGCTCAAACCCTCCACCATTGGTCTCTACCCTGGCAAAACAGCCCATATCTACGATGGGTTGCGCTACCCTATTTAGCTGATCAACCCTCGGCACATACTTGCCTGAAGATTGCCACATATCTCGATACAATAAACAAAATTTGATTTCTCTAGCCATAATTCTAATTCTCTACTCTTCTCTTTTATTAATCTCAGTTACCCGGCCTCGGCCTTCGGTTATTATTTCTACTGCTGCGGTAATTGCAGCAATTCTGGATTTATCGAATGATACAACATTCGGTGTTTGTACCTTGGCGATAGCAGGTGCTTTCACACCCCTATTCGTGAGCATAATGGTTACTTTACCTGCAAGTACAACCAACGCCAGTATTACAAAGACGGTGGTCATACCAATAACCATCAACATTGTTCCAAAGTATATTGTATTCTCCATTATGCTTTAATTGTTTTAATTAACCTGGCTGCCGTTGTCGGAACCACCTTCAGGACCAATTAGTTTGAGATCTCCATTCAGATCTTCGGCCATAAGCACCATACCTTCAGAATCTATCCCCATCATCTTTCTGGGAGCAAGGTTTATTAAAACTGTAACTTGCTTACCAATTAGCTCTTCCGCCTCAAAGTGCTGTGATATACCACTCAAGATAGTGCGCTGATCTACTCCCGTATCTATTTTAAGTTTTAATAGTTTTTTAGATTTAGGTAATTTTTCTGCTTCCAGTACTGTACCAATTCGGATATCTAATTTCGCAAAATCATCATAGGTAATCTCAGGTTTTGCAGGTGCTACTTTTGCCGCTTCCTCTTCGTTCGTCATCTTAGTATTCTGAAGTTTTTCAATTTGATTTTCGATGTCTTTGTCTTCAATTTTCTCAAAAAGCAATGTGGGTTTATTCAATTCTAACCCCGTTTGTAAAATCTGATCATTACCGGCATCTCCCCAATACATGGTCGGAAAATTCAGAATATTACCCAACTTTACTGCGGTGTGAGGCAAGAATGGCTCACCTAAAATGGCCAAGTTTCCAGCTAGCTGAAGGGCCAGATTAAGAATTGTTCCAACCCGCTCCTTATCCTCCTTAATTAATTTCCAAGGTTCAGTATCAGCCAGGTACTTATTCCCCGAGCGAGCCAAATCAATATATTTAGCTAAGGCTTCTCTAAATCGATATTTCTCGATAGAGTTAGCAATATTCTTAGGTGCCTGAGCAAGCTCTTCGATCAGTTGTTCATCGATCGACTCCAAAGCTGATCGAGGTGGCACTTTGCCATCAAAGTATTTATGTGTGAGCACTACAGCTCTGTTTATGAAGTTACCTAGAATGGCAACGAGTTCACTGTTATTTCTTGTTTGGAAATCTTTCCAGGTAAAATCATTGTCTTTGGTCTCCGGTGCATTTGCACAAAGCGTATAACGCAATACATCTTGTTTGTCAGGAAATTCTTCTAAATACTCATGCAACCAGACGGCCCAGTTTTTCGAGGTTGAAATTTTATCTCCTTCCAAGTTCAGGAATTCATTTGCAGGAACATTTTCCGGTAAAATATAATCGCCGTGCTGTTTAAGCATCGATGGAAATATGATACAATGAAAAACGATATTGTCCTTGCCTATAAAATGAAGAAGCTCAGTATCCTCAGCTTTCCAATAAGGTTTCCAATCTTTACCATTGTCCTCAGCCCACTCCTTCGTAGCCGAGATATATCCAATTGGTGCGTCAAACCAAACATAGAGAACCTTACCTTCTGCTCCAGGTAACGGCACAGGGACTCCCCAGTCTAAATCACGCGTTACCGCTCGTGGATGTAGCCCTTGATCGAGCCAAGATTTACATTGACCATAAACATTGGTCTTCCAGTCCTCATTATGCCCTTCAACAATCCACTCTTTTAACCAGGGTTCGTACTTGTCTAATGGCAAATACCAGTGCTTGGTGTTTTTCAAGATTGGGGCATTACCGCTTAAGGCTGATTTTGGATTTTTTAACTCATTTGGACTCAGCGATGAACCACAAGATTCGCACTGATCGCCATAGGCACCTTCATTATTACAAACCGGGCAAGTGCCAACGATGTATCTATCGGCAAGAAATTGCTGCTCTTTCTCATCAAAATACTGTTCGCTCTCCTGCTCTACAAATTCTCCCTGCTCATATAATTTGGTGAAAAAGTCTGCTGCTGTAGTGGCATGAGTTTCCGATGACGTTCTTGAATAGATATCAAAGCTAATTCCAAAGTCACCAAACGCCTTCTTAATAATACCATGGTATTTATCCACGATCTGCTGTGGGGTAACGCCTTCCTTCCTAGCCCTAATCGTAATGGGAACACCATGTTCATCAGAACCGCAAACAAAAAGAACGTCCTTTTTATTACTACGCAGGTAACGAACAAAAATATCTGCCGGTACATACACCCCAGCCAGGTGACCTATATGAACCGGGCCATTAGCATAAGGCAGGGCCGCAGTAACTGTAAATCTTGATGGATTAGAAGACATCTTAAATAGAAAAAAATTTGATCAAAGATAATGAGTAATAGGCTTTGAATAAGACCAGTTATCAAATAGTTGGGCTATTTCAAACAATAAAAGGAGGAAAAGCAATCATAATAGTGATTTATCTTCTTTTTCACCCATTCCCCCAAGTAATGCATTCGGCATAAGTAAATTATATTACCTGATGGCTTTCAATTCATAGGCATTGTTAATTAAGAAATGTACCTTTGCGCCCTGAACCGCTAGAGATATATGACATCGATTAGAAACATTGCAATAATTGCCCACGTCGACCACGGCAAAAC
>CBDUMS010000133.1:0-5868 GCA_965368405.1 uncultured Cyclobacteriaceae bacterium | reverse complement strand
ATCCTGCAGACCTAAACCATGTGGTCGAATTTCCAAAAAAAGTGACTAGTTTCAGTGCAGTCCCAGTTTCATATTTCGATATTGAACATGAACCATCCACATTAGAATTTGATCCCGAACCTTATTCCATTTCAATACCATCGCCAACTTTAAGAACTGAGCTTCGAGAAAATGATTTAAGATTATCCTGGGATTTATCGCATGACTACGACAGCTTATTAGAAAGGATCCTTATTCAACTCAAATCCGAAGAATCAGATTTTTCCACCATTGCAGAAGTGCTACCAAATACTCGTGAATACGACTATACTCTAGGGGTTTCGCAAGAAAACTTAAATATCCGTATTGTACTTGAAACAAAGCAGGGACAAGATCTGCTGAGCAATGAGCGATTTATCAAATACATACCAAAATCAAGAATAATAGCGCCAAGCAATTTGCAAGGAAAAGTACTTAGTGTCGACGATACATGGTATATCGAGCTCAAATGGGAATATTCCCAGGATACCACAGATATAGTTTTTCGGGTTTTTACCGATGGTCCGAATAATGACCTTATTTATAGTTACTCTTTTGCCCAGCCTATTACATCTCCTTATCTTATTCCAATAAAATCTAGCCTTAGTAAGGTTCAACACTTTTCGGTTCAGGCCATGGGTGCCGCCCGTACTAAGAGTGCCCTGTCAAATACAGTTGAGGTTATAACGCCAAGTAAAAGGTTACCTCCAATTCGAATCCTCAGTGCAAATCAGGTTGAAAATGGAGTGCAATTAGATTGGCATTTCTCCAAAGAGGTTTTAGACCTTAAAGGATTTAGAGTTGAAGTTGATGGCAATCAACTTATAAGTGAAACTGAATTAAGTGCAGATCTGCGATCGTATCTAATCGAAGGGTTAGAAGCTGGCACGCATCAAATCCGTATTCGACCTATTACGATTTATGGAATAGAAGGTGAGTATTCGAGTGTTTTTAAAGTTGATGTTCAATGAAGTATTTGGTGATTTTTATGGCTTTTCTTATTTCAGCAGATTGTTTGGGTCAGGTCATTCCAGCGCCAACTGGCTTAAAAGCACTGTGGAATGATGATACAAATGAAATCTCCTTATCATGGGATTCATTAGAATTTGATATTGCGGGGTATCATTTATATGTAAAAAGACCTGACCAACCGAAGTATGTTCTCTGGGCTAAACTAGGTCTCATTTTTAATACCGAAACGAAGTTTTCATCGATCTCAACCAGTGGTGGAACCTACGAATTTATGGTGGCGGGATTCAATAATTTTCCTGATCGAGTATTTGGTGAAACCTCGATGCCTGTTAAGGTTTTGATTCCTTCTAGTTTCCTGCCAATCGTCGGAGATATAGAGATAAAGATAAGAAAGAGGAATGCAGAAATCATGTGGGACTATCCAACGGGAATCGATGATTTGGCTGGCTTTATTTTGTCAATTAATGGCACTGAGTACCATATTGATTTGAATGTCAGAACGCATCAGATTAGTGAGTTGACTGAAGGTAATTATCAACTTTCGATTGTTTCTTATAATAAGAGTGGTCTCCGAAGTGAGCAGTCTGTTAACAAACTTTTTGTAGTAAAATGAATGGGCGATTAACAAAGCAATATTCTTTAGTGAGCAGGCTTATTCTGCTTTTCTTCCTGCTAATAGGAGTAGGCAGTGTTTATTCCCAGGATATTGGCGTGCCGGCATATGATAATTCCTTGCTGGATGACCAACGTCAAAAAATACATGAGCAGTATAATTACCTACTTGAAGAAGATCGGTTTACCGACCATCTTGATTTAGAAGAGACTATTGATTTCCCTATTGGGATTCGAAAAAAGATTGGAAACATAGACTACATCATTGCAATTGATAGTATTGTTATTACACCTCAGTTCGCGTTTTTAAACGCCTCGATGTCATTAGGAATACCCCAGTCTGACGAGCGTATTGCTTTTCGAGGAACAGACATCAAGTTTACTCACGATGGTGGCCTTGTTCCAGGAGCGCGATTGGAATTAGTGGGTAACTACCGAATTGCTACACCTGGCCGTAAAGTAGACCTATTACTTAAAGAAACGGACACCTATGTAGAATGGGATTGCGATGGATTTAAGAGTTTCGGTATTAATGGCGGTCTTGCATTTAGCAGGGAATTAGTTGAGCCCATTGATGCAAACCGTCAAGTAGTTGATGGAGAAGTTCAGGCTTCATTTAAAGTAACTGCTGGGGGCTGGAATGATATAATTGCTTCGGCATCAATTACACCATTTCAGGTGAAGGGACTCGACGGTTTCAGTTTTTTCGTAGATAATGTGGTGGTAGATTTCTCAGACATCCAAAATCCTCCGGGCATCTATTTATCCCCGGCTTTTGCTACTACTTTCTTGCCATATAATCGCGTAGAGATATGGCGAGGTGCTTACTTCCGGGGAGTCGAAATATTATTACCAGATCAATTTAATTCCTCTGCTGGGAGCCCACGTAAAATTACCGGAAAAGATATATGGATAGACGAATATGGCCTTTCAGGAGATTTTAGTGCAAAGAATTTGGCTATGCTAAACGCTACCGAGAGCGCATCGATGCAGGGTTGGCCTTTTTCGATTAATGAGTTTGATGTTAGCATTTTAGCAAACAGATTACAGAAAGCTTCATTTTCGGGTGAAATTAATTTACCCATTGCCAATGAAAACACGCAGCTCGCCTATCAGGCATATGTCGATCAAAGCAATCGTTATTTCTTCAGTATATCGCCGACTGACGATCTAGAATTTGATATTTGGAAGGCAGGTAATGTTCAAATCGACGAGGCTTCTTTTATAAAGGTTGATGTAGTTAATGGCAAGTTTTACCCTACCGCGAGTTTAAACGGGAAAATGTCAATTGGTATAGAAGAACCAAATTCGCCCAAGCTCCATTTGCCCAATATTGCTTTCGAGCAGCTGAAGATTAGCGGTAATGCTCCTTTTATATCCGGTGGTAGTTTTTTCCCGGATTTAAATAGTAATGCTAATCATGATTTAGCCGGATTCTCTCTTGATTTGGAAAAAATCGGCTTGCAACCAATCGGTGATAGGCAGATCGCTCTTTCGATAACATCGGGAATAATACTAACTGGAGAGAGTGGCGGTGATTTTGCTGCGACCGGAAGTTTTAAGATTTTAAGTAATTATGAATCGGCTGGGGGCAGCCCGAAATGGAAATTTGAAAAGATAACTTTAGAGGCTTTTAAGATAGACTTGGATAATGGTGCTTGCAGTTTCAAAGGGGATATAGTTCATTTTAATAATGACCCTACCTATGGCAGTGGGTTTAGGGGCATGGTGGATGCGAATTTCAAACCGGGAATTGGAGTGAAGGCGAAAGCTACCTTTGGAAAAATAAAAGACTATAAATATTGGTATGTCGACGCACTCGCGAGCTTTAGTAAAGGAATCCCTATTTCTGCAGGGTTAGGGATATATGGTTTTGGCGGCGGAGCCTCTTACCATATGAAAAGGGAAAACCTAGGTCTTGGGGAACTCACTAACTCGGGAATTCGATACGTGCCAGATGTTGGCGCTGGATTAAGCGTAAAAGCAGCCGTAAAAATAGGCACAACTCCAAATCCAAAGGCATTTAATGGCAACGCTTCTTTTGAGATCGCATTTTATGATCAAGGGGGGATTAAAAATCTCAACTTCAAAGGGGAAGGGAATTTTATGTCATTACCTATTGAGGAAAATACAGATGTGCTCCAGGATAACCTTAAAAGTATTATAGCATATAAATCAAACTATATACAACCAGAAGGATTATTGGTGAACACCTCGACGAGCTCCAACGCAGCCGTCTCTGGACATTTAGATATCAATTACGATTTCAGCAATCGAATTCTGCATGGCAATATTGAGGCCTTTATCAATACTGCTGGTGGTATAGTTCAAGGAACTGGAAATCAGGGACGGGCAGGATGGGCTGTGCTACATTTTGAGCCATCAACCTGGTATATCCATATTGGTAATCCCGACAATAGAATAGGGGTAAGAATGGGGATAGGTAAAATTGTTGCTAAGACTGATGCATACTTTATGGTAGGAGATAATATCCCAGCGAGCCCTCCCCCCGATAAAAACGTTAGTAGAATTTTAGGAGGTATTGATCTTAATTATATGCGAGATGAAAATGCCCTTGGCAATGGGACTGGGTTTGCAGTAGGAGCTGCATTATCGTTTGATACAGGAGATCTGCGTTTTTGGAAGTTTTATGCCCGATTTATGGCAGGTGCCGGTTTCGATTTAATGCTTAAAAACTATGGCTCGCAAACAACCTGTAATAACAGATCTGAGGTAATTGGGATTAATGGCTGGTATGCGAATGGTCAGGCATATGCTTATTTTGAAGGTGATATTGGAATAATAGTAGACTTATTTGGGAAAACGCGAAAGGTAGAAATAATTAACCTAGGAGCGGCAGCTGTTTTGCAAGCTAAATTGCCCAATCCGGTATGGATGAGAGGAGTTGTTGGTGGTAGGTTTAGTGCCCTTGGCGGTTTGATTTCAGGTAATTGCAAATTTGAAGTCACCTTAGGAGAGGAATGTGACCTCGATGGTACATCAGCAATTTCTGGGTTAGAAATCATAGCTGAAATAACCCCTGGTTCTAGTGAAGATGAAGTGAATGTTTTTACAAACCCTCAAGCAGTATTTAATCTTCCGGTTAATAAAGAATTTGAACTAACAAATGCAGAAAACAAAGTTGAGATCTATCGAATTAGGCTAGATCATTTCAGAGCAAGAGATCAATACAACCCATTAGAGGCAACGATAGATTGGAATGCTGCTCAAGATGTAGCTATATTAAAAACTACAGAGGTGCTAACCCCCAAAGAAAGTATTAAGGTTGAGGTCCAGATTAGCTATGAAAAAAAGACGGGTGAAACTTGGCGGCCGGTGACTTCGAATGGAAATATTATAGTTGAGAATAGGGCCGTAGAGTTTAAAACAGGGACAGCACCTGACTTTATTCCTAATAGTAACATCGCAGTGGCCTATCCTGTTTTAGGCATGAAAAATTACTTCCCTAGAGAACGGGAACAAGGTTACTTGCAGCTTATCAAAGGGCAAGACTATTTATTTGAAACAGATGATGTTTGGGAGCAAAAAGCTAGAGTAGGTACTCGAGGTGCAGAAGTAGATTTCGAGATCAAGTATATCAAATCAACAAACAGGGTGGAATATCAACTTCCTGTTTTGCAGAATAGTACCGCTTATGATTTTCAAATTGTTAATGTTCCAAAATCATTAACCAAAAACATCGATAAAAATGTTGCTACAAAAACTAACATCATAGATAATTCACAGGACATCAACATAAGAACTCAGGGTGCAGAAGGCTCAATTATAAATTTTGAAGAAATTCTTCTTTTCAAAAACAATTTTAGATCGAGTCGCTATGGCACTTTTATTGAGAAGATGCAGGGAACAACAGTTGCTCGCACTAACCGGCCTATGCTTGCAGCTTGGGATTTATTTCAGCTAGTTACTATTCTTAATATTGATGAGGATTTCAGTGAAGAAGAAATATCTGGATCCCCATCAACATCTGCTAGGCCGATGCTCGAGCTCATGGCCAATCTCGATAACAATTATTATTTTAATAATTCCATCGGACCTCTAGTATATGCGAACTATCCGATCGACGGCACAGTAAAAATTACTACGCGTAATACAGATGAGCTGGGAATAGTACCTAAATTAGGGGTCAATCTTACATCTAATGGCAGAGTCTATTACGACTTACCCATATATTACCGTAACGATTTTGAAGAGATCAGATCTAAAGTTATTCCCAGGTATCTTCATCAACCTAGTCCATTGCCG
>CBDUMS010000132.1:0-5951 GCA_965368405.1 uncultured Cyclobacteriaceae bacterium | reverse complement strand
TAGTTCCTAAAGCCGCCCTATTATCAATCAATAATTTCGATGATGATATACAAGTGGCACGCTTACAGCAACTTATATATTCATTTTTAGAGTAGTCTAAAAATACAATTCACAATAAAGCTTAGTAATTTAGTATTATTTTTACGGCATGATTGATCACGATATCTTCCTTAAGCACATCGCCCCTACTTCGAAGCACCCGGTAGGTCTTGCAATAGAAAAAGCGGAAGGTTCTATTATTACAGACACCAACGGCAAGGAATATATCGACTTAATAGCCGGCATTGCGGTTGCAAGTCTTGGCCATCAAAATGAAGCAGTCAAAGAGGCTATTAAAGCACAGCTTGATAAGCATGCACACGTCATGGTCTATGGCGAATATATTCAAAAACCTATCACCGATTTAGCCTTCTCTCTAGCCCAGTTATTGCCTGAAAATCTGGGGTGCTCCTACTTCGTTAATTCAGGTGCCGAGGCAAATGAAGGTGCTGTAAAACTTGCCAAAAGAATTACCGGACGTTATGAAATAGTTTCCTTTAAGAAGAGTTATCATGGTAACACGATGGGTGCAATGAGTGTTTCGGGCAATGAAATAAAAAAGCAAGCCTATCGACCACTAATTCCTGGCACAAAGTTCATCGATTTCAATGATACTGTCGAACTCGAAAAAATCACCGTGAAAAACGCTGCCGTTATTGTTGAGCCTATCCAGGGAGACGCTGGAGTGATAATACCAGATAAAGCGTTTATGCGTGCACTTCGAAAACGTTGCAATGAAGTTGGTGCTCTCCTTATCTTCGATGAGGTTCAAACAGGAATTGGCAGAACAGGTAAAATGTTTGCATTTGAACATTTTCATATTGTTCCAGACATCTTAGTGCTTGCTAAAGGCCTTGGAGGAGGGCTTCCTATTGGCGCTTTTATCTCTTCGCACGCTAACATGCAACATTTAACAGAAGATCCTATGTTAGGCCATATAACCACTTTTGGTGGGAACCCTATCTGTTGTGCTGCAGCAAATGCCGTAGTTAATACCGTAAAGGAACCCACCTTCCTTCAAGAAGTAGAATCTAATGGCCAATTAATTGAAGAATTATTACAGCATCCACAGATTAAGGCTATTAGAAGAAAGGGTTTAATGATTGCCATAGAGCTAGAAAATGAAGAGAAGGTAAACAAAGCGATTGAACTTGCCTTAGCAGATGGTGTGATTATTTATTGGTTCTTATCCACCCGAAATGCTTTTCGAATTTCACCCCCATTAAACATAGATCCTGTGGAGATTCGTAAAGCTTGTAATATCTTGCTCGGTGTCTTAAAGAAAATTTAATGTTTTATAAGACTAATTAAACCTTTCGGGATTCTTGTTGTCTAATGTTAAGTAATCGCTTGAACTGGTTACCAATATAGCTTAGGAGCCATTAAAACCATATACATTTATAAAACATGAAATTACTTAAATTAACACTAGTCGCTGGATTACTTTTCAGCCTTTATTCATGCAATGATAAAAGTAACACCGCATCACTGGTTGTTAGGCTAACGGATTCACCTGGAGATTATGAGAAGGTAAATATAGATTTGCTCGAAGTTCAAATACATACCAATGCTGGTGATACAGAAGATGGTTGGGTATCGCTTAGCGCAAATCAGGGTGTATACGATCTATTAACTTTAACTAATGGAGTTGAAACTGTTATCGCTGACGACACCTATCCGGCAGGTAGAGTTTCACAACTTCGTCTAATCCTGGGTGATAATAATTCTGTAGTGGTTGGCGGAGATGAATATCCGCTTAAAATTCCAAGTGGCTCAGAATCTGGATTAAAGCTTCAAATAAATGCAGATCTCGAAGAAGGCATAACATATTCTGTGTTACTCGATTTTGATGCTGCTAAGTCGATTCATAAGACCGGCTCTAACAAGTATATTTTAAAACCAGTAGTAAAAACTATCACAGAAGCACAAGATGGTGCGATAAAAGGTAAAGTTTTACCGGCTGAGCTTGGGGTAGCAGTTTATGCCATCTTAGGCGAAGACACTATAAGCACAAGTTATGCAGTTGAAGATAATGCTGATTTCTTTTTAGGAGGACTTTCAGACTCTGAATATACGATAAGTTTCGACCCAGGTGAACTATCTGATTATCAAGGACAAGTATTTGAAAATGTAATAGTAAAGCTTGGAGAAATTACCGATTTGGGCGATATTACGCTATCTAAATAATTTAAGGTTAAATTATTTCAAAGGTCTTAGTTAAACGTAGCTAGGACCTTTTTCTTTTCTTTATAGTACTCTTCCCTTTCTTGGTAAGCGCCCAATCTACCTTAAAGACATAGGCTGCGCCAAGCGAAAACTCCAAAAATCGTACATCAAGTGAATCAGAGAAACCGAGTACTGGAAAGCTTGCCTCACCGTCAAATTCTGCCAGGTTAGACCCACCAAAACTCACTCTAAAATCAATATATACAAGCTGCCCACTAGTAACCGGGTAATCCATTCCAACGCCAGCCATCAGTCCCCATTGCCACCTATTTGCTTGGCTAATGTACATTTCTTCAAAACCTCCGCCACTCTCAGGGGGTGAACCAAAAATAATTTTGTAAGGATATAACGGACCATCGCTTGAAATGTTTCCTTTACCACCTAGCCAATAACTAATAGAAGGCCCTACATCAAAATGCCAGTGTAGAGGCCCGGAGGACACTTTACCTGCATTAAAATTAAATCTCACCAGAATTGGAAGTTCAAGAAAATGATAAACAGCATCATTGGTTATGCTAGATTCCGTTACAATTGTCCTTTTACCTTTACGAGAATAGTACAATTCGGAGTAAAAATGTATCATCTCCTTAAGTTGCATATCAAAGGCCCCTCCTAGTTGAAACCCCATTTTAGTTTTCTGATCGTAGATTTGCTCATCTTCACTGAAATTAAATCGGCTTTTGTATACATTGAAGGCAGCCTTCGGACCTATGTTATACTTAACACCTTTAGGTTGCGAATAAACCAATGTAACCGAGAGTAAAATAACAGGAATAATGAGAATTTGTCGTATCATTATTTTAAATTAACCAGAATATCTTCAAATAACGCAATATTTTTGAATATAGTGGGCAGAGATAGATTTATTAAATTCATGAGATATTGGTTTGCATTATTATTTTTTACCGTGTATACGGTTGAGGGCCTGAGTCAAGAGCTCCCTACCTATACTCATTATTATAGCAATCCATATATCTACAACCCTGCTTTTGCCGGAATAGAAGGTCGACCGACAATTTCTCTGACACATCGCAGACAATGGCTTGGTATCGAAGATGCTCCCATTACTTCCAACTTTACCTTTCATACACCCGTGATTGCGGGGTTAAACCTAGGATTAAATATTACCCAGGATAATTACGGAATTTTTCAAACAAGTGGTGGGCTACTGTCATTAGGGTACAAAGTACAACTTGGATTTAATCAGTATTTTACCTTTGGGTTATCAGGAGGTGCTAAATACCAAAATGTTGATTTATCAGACCCAAGCATTAATCTTAATGATCCTGCAATAGTAAAGATTCTAGGTTTCGAAAAAGCGGCCAAACTCGATGGTAATGCAGGTGTAGCCTATCATATTGCGGGGCTTACTGTTGGATTTTCACTTCAGAACATCTTTAATACAAGTACTTTCCCTACCGAAACTTTCGAAACAGGAAGTCTAGGCCTGATAAGAAATTATATTATCTCTGGGGATTACATGTTATATTTTGGAAATGATGATTACATTTTTCAGCCCTACGGATCTTATAAGTCCTTCGAAGGCTATGGAACTCAATTTGAAGCCGGCGCGATCTTTCATGTAAAACATGCGCTGTGGATTGGCGGTAGTTACCGACAAGATTTTGGTATAATAGGAATATTAGGCATAAAAATCAAAGATTCATTTTCAGTTGCTTATGCTTATGAAATGCCGACAACCAAAGCTAATAACATCAATAAAACTTCTCATGAAATACAATTAAACCTGGCTTTTGGCAAGAAAAAAGAGCGCGCAAAGAAATATACTACATTCCTAGCTAGCCATAAACCAATTAAGCCTAAGAAGGAGAAGAAACCTAAGAAAGAAGAACCTGAAGAAGAAGACCCGGTTATCGTAGAAGAAGCAGTTGAGGAAGAACTGGAAGAGAAAACTCCAGAATCCGTTCTCGATTCACTAAGTCAAGGAGGTAATAAAATCAGACTTATCATAGAAAACAGCCCTCCAGAACCAATTAATAATACCGATACTGCAACTACAGAATCGCCTGTAGCAATAGTTCAGCCACCTACTTCCCAGAAGGAGGATCTTAAGCCTGCTGTTATTACTAAAAAAGGGAATCACCCATTTGAAATGGACAGAGGACATTACATAATTGTTGGAGCATACGGTGTTCCTGGAAATGCTATAAGAATGAATGATAAATTATTATCCCAAGGTTATAATTCAGATTTTGGATTTAATTCAGATAAAAAGCTTTTCTATGTATTTATTCGATCAGCAGATTCAGCGGAAGCAGCTCGGGCCGAACGTGATGAGATACGTAAAAATCCGTCATTTAGCAGTGCCTGGTATCTCTTAGTTGAATAAAGGTTACGAATGAAGAACAAAAGGCATATAATAAATATGAATAAACTAAGGTTTTTAATATTTGGAATTCTTATTTCTCTTGTCTCAGGAACATTAGTTGCCCAAGATATCTCAATTGCTAATATTTCTTCGCATGAAGGGTATTATGATACAAATATTGAGATTTCGGGAAGTGGTTTTGGCACGAATGCAGCAAATATGGAAGTATGGTTTGGGGGTGTGCGAGCTGCAATAGAATCAGTAAGTGAAAATCTAATAATCGTTAGAGTGCCTTTAGGTGCAGCAACTTCATCAATTACCGTAAGAAACAAAACCACCGGTCTTTCTGCTACCTCATCATCAATTTTCCATCCCACCTTTCAAGGACCATCTAACCCCGATTATAATAACTTAGACGTCTCTCTTTTTAGCAATGTGCAACAGTTATCCGACCTGGTGATAGTAGATCTGGATAATGATGGCAAAAACGATATTTTGGCAAGTAAAATTGATGGCGCTGCAAATACAGTGGTATCATATCGTAATACAAGCTCAAATCAAACAATCAGCTTCGTAGAAACGAATATCCCAATTGGCTCACCTACATTAAGATTAGCTTATGGTGATTTAGATGGAGATGGGAAACAAGACATTGTGTTATCTCGAGAAGGAAACACGAAGTCACAGATCTATATTTTAAGAAATACTTCAACCGTTGGCAGCATAAGTTTTGCGCCGCTCGTTGTTAGATCTTTATTAAACAATTCTCAAGCAGCCAAAAAAGTGATTATACGCGATTTGAATTTGGATGGCAAACCAGAAATTATTGTCGCTAATTCATTCGATGGTGAGATATCGATATTTGAGAATAATAGCACGTTAGGGAATTTAAACATACCGAACAATCCTGTTTCGTTTAACGCTGGCAATGCAAGTAGCAATGATATTATCGTAGAAGACTTGGATAATAACGGGAAACAGGACATTGCGGTTACTCAATTCAATTCAGCTGATATTTTTATTCTGCCAAATACGAGCTCATCTGGGTCTCTTCAGTTTGCAACTCCTGTTACAGTCACGGTAAATGGTTCCTTGAATAATCTGGCAGCTGGTGATATTGATGAAGATGAAAAAATAGATTTAGTGGCAACTGATATTTTAGGCAATGCCATTTTTACTGTTATTAATGAGTCTACCCCTAATGACATTAAGTTTGCGAATGGGGTTTCTATCGCAGCCAACGCGGGTAGTTTTGGCGTGGCGCTTGCAGATATAAATGGCAATAGCCACCTCGATATTCTAGTAACCTCACAATCCGGTACCTCATTTGCTCTCTTCGAAAACAACTCCACCCCAG
>CBDUMS010000131.1:0-6046 GCA_965368405.1 uncultured Cyclobacteriaceae bacterium | reverse complement strand
TATAATGATGAAAAAATTATTGGTGGGCAGGGAACTATAGCGAAAGAAATCTTAGAAGATCTTCCCGAAGTGTCGAGTATTTTTGTGCCAATTGGTGGCGGCGGACTTATAAGTGGAATAGGTGGGTTTGCTAAAAATCAGGGACAGAAAATTGAAATAATAGGTTGTCAACCTGAGAATTCTGCGGTGATGTATCATTCAATTCAGGCGGGTAAAGTGCTGGAAATGCCCTCGGAACCAACGGTTTCTGACGGTACAGCTGGCGGTATGGAGGTGGATTCAATTACGTTTCCAATTTGCCAAAAAGTAATCAACCGATTTCACCTAATCTCAGAAGATGAAATTATTCATGCGCTGGCTATATTAATTAAGCATCACTTTATCCTTGCGGAAGGGGCTGCTGGTTTAGCCGTTGCAGCACTTATTAAGAATAAGGAACTATATCAAAATAAAAATGTAGTCCTTATTCTCTGTGGCAATAAAATGACGACAGACTTGCTTAAAAAAGTAACTGCTGTTTTAAGCTAGTATTATTCATTTCTTAAACTATCAACCGGATTGATAGTTGTTGCCCGATAAGTTTGTGAGCCTATCGTAAGCACTCCTAGAACTAGCAGAATCAGGACGCCAAAACCAAGGACACCTATGGTGATATCTACTCGAACAGCAATAAGCTGTAGCCAAAGGTCATTTAGCAGATAGGATAATGGCACCGCGACAACTACAGCTATAACTAAAATGCTTATGAAACCCTTTGAAAGATGATAGATTAATTGTTTTTCTGAAGCACCAAGCACTTTTCTAATGCCAACTTCTTTGGTTCGTGTCTCTATAGTATAGGTTGCCATGCCCAGCAGGCCTAAACAGGCTATTACCATGGCTAAAATCGTTGCAAGGCCAGTTATTTTCGATAAATCACCAAACAAAAAATCGTAATAGAACGAAAGCTCTTGTTCCATGCTCTCTCGGTCAATAATGTATCCCGGGTTAACATTGGCGTAGGCTTTATCTATAATAGCATTTACCTCCTCAATGTTATTGCCGGCCATCCGCACATGAGCGATGTTTGTAGCTTCAGGATTGTATAATAACATCATAGGGGCAAGGTCTAGCACGAGCATCTGGTGATAATAATTTTTTACGACACCTACAATTTTATAATTAGTAGAATCGTCAGCATCAATAAAGTATTTTCCTATTGCTTCAGAAGGGTTGCCAAGCTTATACTCTTCAATGCATTTTTCATTCACAATTACTTCATGTGCATCAGGATCGAGGATCACAAAGTTGCTTCCTGCAACTACTTCAAGATCAAATGTTTCTAAGTAATTCTCATCGACTCTGAAAAAATTCATATCGTATTCAATATCATCCTCTAACTTCAGTTTTACTGCTGTACTCTTCGATTCTCCTGATGCCGGTATATGTGATGAGGCAGACACAAGCGCTATCTGAGGATGTTTTTCTAACGCTAAGCGAAGCTGTGAATACGAGGTGTTATTAAGCCTTACGTTAACAATTTCATCTGTTTTGAAGCCAAAGTCAGCGCCAAGCATAAGCTGAAGCTGATTGTAGATTAATGTTGCCGATATGATGAATACTAGCGAAAGACTAAACTGACTAATAATTAATGCTTTTCGCAAACCGATTTTTGAAAAAAGCTTAATTCCCTGGAGTTGTTTTAGCACCTGGCTGGGATGAAATGAGGACAATGTAATTGCTGGGAGTATTCCAGCTAATACGCCAACACCTATGCTGAATGCCACACTTGTAAGTACGACTTCAAAGTCAAGTCTAAGGTCCCATTTTAAAAGCTCGGAGAAATGTAACTGGGTAAAGGCGGGCTTAAGGAAGAACATGATTCCATAGCTTACTACCAGGGCTAATAGTGATAGGATTATAGCTTCGGCTAGGAACTGAATGATAAGATGTTTCCTCGTTGCTCCGGAGACTTTACGTATACCTACCTCTCGGGCTCGTGTAAGGGCTCTGGCAATGGAAAGATTCATGTAGTTAAATGATGCCGAAAGCATAACTAGCAGGGCAATGCCAGCAAAGAAGTAGACAAAAATCCAATGCAATACAGGGCCAATCTCATTACTTAATAGAGGACCTGGTGTAATTTCATCTAAGGCCTGAAGCTCGAAAACATGTTTATAGTCTTCAAGATCGGCATAGATTTCTTGATTGATACTTTCTAAATGCTCATTTATTGAGCTAAGGGATATATTGTCTTTGGCCTTAAAGTAAACGAACCCTGCCCATCTGTTCTCCCAATTATTTACGGTGGGGGATAAGATACTATCCTGATCTTCGAGAATTGAAAGTGTAGAAATTGAGGCGAGTGCGTCGAATTTTATATGCGATTGCTCGCCATTATCTTGAATAATACCGGTAATAATGTAATCCCCTTGGTCTCCAACCGTGATAATATTACCAATTACATCAGTAGATCCAAATAGTTTTTCGGCGGTTTGTTCCTTTAATACTACAGAGTTTGGCTTGCTAAGTGCAGAAGCAGGATTACCAGCCATTAAATCATATTGGAATAAGTCTAAAAACTTCGGGTCTACGAAAAAGCCTGCTACAGGGATGTTTAGATCATTGTCAAACTCAATAACATCATTCCCAAATCCCTTTCGTATGCGCACAGCATATTCTATGTCATCGTAATCAGTTACAAGTTTTTCGGCTAACGGCAGTGGTGCTGTGGCATATTTGCTGAAGAGGTTACCACTTAATACCCGATCATGGATAACCCGATAAACCTTATCCTTATCGGAATTATATGCATCGTTATTTTTTTGGTCGGCGATGAGCATAAATAGAATGAGACAGATAGACATGCTCAAGGCTAATCCGAAGATATTGATAATTGAAAAGAATTTGTTTTTAGTGAGGGTGCGCAGAGCGACTTTAATATAATTCTTAATCATGGCGTTAGTTTCTTTTAACTAAGACGCTGCTGAGAATTCTTGGTTACTATATTTTAGTGAACTGTAACTATTCTGTACTCAACGGTATAATATGCGTAGCGATATTCGCAGAGCTATACTAGAGTTTCAATTTATGTTGAAATACGCGGGCAATGGTTTCAGCTCTCAGAATTATCTCATTGGTGTTTTTTCCCTCGTATGTATTCGTTAGGATCTTTTTGAACAAGTCCAACCAAGTTTCAAAATGCTCTTGAGTTAAAGCAAGGTTAAGATGTTTACCAAAGGGATCACCATGATATTGGTTAGTACCAAAAATTACCGAATCCCAAAAGTCAACGATCACATCAATATGCTCATGCATGTCCAAATGGACAAACTTCTCGCCAATCACCTCATTTTCTTGGGCTGCTTCATAAAACTTCTCAAGGAATAATTTCAGGTCAGTTCTAGATAATATATCTGCTTTCTTTGATTGCATTTATTGAAGAGTAGTATGGAAGTTTACCTATTTTTATACTTACAATAGTACTATGATACAGCTAACAAATAGCATATATAAGGAACAAGTTCTAGCAAATTCGACTCATTCATTAGTCTTTGTTTGGGCCAGCTGGTGCAGTAATTGCAAACGGCAAAAGCCAATTCTAGAACAGCTGGAAACTGAGACGCCGTTAAGCATTAAATTTTATTCTCTTAAAGCCGATGATGAGGAGACATTAGTTAGAGAACTTAAAGTTATGGCTGTGCCCACCATTCTACTGTTTAGTCATGGAGTTTTGATTAATAAGCTGACCGGTGTAAAATCGGAGAAGACACTGGTTGCCAAAATAGAAAAAGCTGTAAATTTTTCGCTAGAAGATGCAAAACAACATCAATACAAAGGGTGGCTTTCTAGCTTATTTAATAAGTAGGTTATTGGGGTGATATAGATCACGAATCTCGTGGGTTGATCAAGATACTTTTGAATTAAAAACTGATGAAAATAGCATTTACCTATCAAAATAAGCGCGAAATTACTGGTCATGCGGGCAAGACTTCGAGGTTTTTGATCTTCGAGCTGAAAGATAGCAAGGTAATAAATACCGAATTAATTGACCTGCTAAAAGAAGATATACTGCATAATCGCTTTCATAACTCAGATAACCCTTATGCACCACATCCTATTTTTAATATTGATGTTCTTATAACAGCGGGGGCAGGGCATGGGTTTATCCAGCGTTTGGCTTCTCAAAATGTTGAAGTTCTCATAACCACTGAACAAAGTCCAGAGAGAGCATTAAAGCTATACCTTTCTAATACTCTACCACTTGCAGCACCTGGACATCACGCACATCACTAGTATTTTAGAACCGACACTTATTCATTATTATGGCTCCTAAAGATGGATTCTTACCCATGATAAGGTAGTCTTAACACTATCTTAGATATGTGTTTAAAGGCATAAACCCTTAACTAAAGACCATTTTGTTCAATAGATTAGAAATACTTGGACTTTATTCGTTCTAAAAGCCTACTTTTGCGACTTAAATTAAATATTATATGAACACAGGAAAAGTAAAGTTCTTTAACGAGGACAAAGGATTTGGTTTTATTAAGGATGACGCATCAGGACAAGATTATTTTGTACATGCCACAGGATTGATTGATACAATCGGACAAGACGATGATGTTGTCTTTAATCTAGTTGAAGGAAAAAAAGGTTTTAACGCCGTTGATGTTAAAAGGTCTGGAAATGACTAAAAAATGAGTGCTGTACGTTGCTATTCAATATGAATGTTGAATTAAGGCAATTTAATCCAAAATGAAAAGAACCTTATTTATTGTAGGTGCTCTCTTAATAGTTTTGGTTGCAAGTACAAGCATACTACCTGATAGTGCTGACAAAGTATTAGAAAAATTAGAATCTAAAAGGATAAGAGCGAATTCGCTCTTATCCAACTATCAGAATAAAACTCAAGTTCATACTCTTGTTCTTGGAAACCCTAATAACCCACCTTTATTATTAATACATGGTTCTCCTGGCGATTGGTCAGCATGGGATGAGATATTGACCAACGACTCCATCGTAAGTGCTTACTATATTCTTGCAGTAGACCGTGCCGGCTATGGTTTAACCACTGTAACCCCTCAAAATGAGCTTACTCAACAGGCTTTCGTAATAGAAGCGGTCTTATCACAGCTTGGAATAAATCAGAATATAACAGTAGTCGGCCATTCTTATGGCGCTGCCGTTGCACAACAGTTAATTCTCAACAATTCACAGAAATACACTTTGGGAATCTTTGTGGCTGGCACATTAAGCCCAGACTTAATGGAGCCTCGCTGGTATAATAGGTTTGCCAGCTTACCAGTAATTAATGCCATCTTGCCCAAGGATTTCAGTGCTAGTAATTCAGAAATGATTGGCTTACCACTAGCATTGAAAAAGATTGAGGAGGATTTGAATAGTATTACGACACCTATTGTTTTTATTCAAGGAGAAGACGACATTCTTGTTCCTTTTGAAACGGCAGAGTACTATAAAAGCCATAATAGATCTGGTGTGGAATATGTCCTCTTAGCAGATGTAAATCATTTCATACCTTGGACGGACCCAGGTATTATTACAGATATTCTTTTAAAACAGAAACGATAAAACATGAAAGCAGAATTTGATGACAAGGCGGCATCGTGGGACGATGATCCAATAAGAGTTGCTCGAGCAGAAGCTATTGGTAATGTATTGAAGTCACGTATTGATCTTAAGAAAGTTGCCAAGGCACTGGAATATGGAAGCGGAACTGGATTGCTAAGTTTTGCTTTGAAGGATCAGCTCAGAAATGTGCTGATGATGGATGAATCGGAGCAGATGGTTGTTGTTGCCAATAATAAGTGCAAGGCCCAGAATGTCTCGCATATGAGATCCATTCAATATGACCTCGTAAATAAACCTTATAATGATGAGAACTTTGATCTCGTTTATCTCTTGCTAACATTACATCACATCCCGGATGATCAATTTATATTAAAGAGGTTTTATAACTTGCTAAATAGTGGAGGATATCTTGCGATTATTGACTTGGACAAAGAGGATGGTAGTTTCCATGATGGCGAATTTCACGGTCATCTAG
>CBDUMS010000130.1:0-6061 GCA_965368405.1 uncultured Cyclobacteriaceae bacterium | reverse complement strand
TACGGATTTCTAGCATAAAGGTTCAAAAGAATGATTCGCTGTCTTGATCAGAGAAAGATAAAATAGTCATATAAAGTAGGCATAGTACTCTCTCCAACTATTAAAATTCAAATTTGGCCATGGCCTGAATTCTGGTTGCACTGCCATAAGCGTCATTTGCTGTTCTTTGGGCACCCCACATATATTCCACTCCAGTTGAGAAATTACTATCCATTTTATAAATCAAATTTAAGTGACCAATACCACCTCTAATTAGTGCAAATGGGTCTCTCTCCGCGGGTGCATCCAGCCAACCATAAGCATAATTGAAATTGGATTCCAATTTAGGAGCCCAGCGGTGCATAAATCCAAACATTGCAGATAATCCCTGAATGGGGTCAAGTTTGCCGGCTTGATTTAAAACAGCATTGGCTTCGCTACCGGCAAAGGCAATAATATTCTCGCCATAGGCATTACCAGTACTTACGTTATAAGTGAAGTAATTATTCTTGCCTAGATATTGTCTTCCTGCCGCTACGAATGATAGCTGATAGATTTGATCATTTGGGCCACTGGCACCACCATCCCAACGCAACTGTGCTGCACTGGCGCCTAAAAACAAAACGCCTGATTTCCAACGTTTATCTAATCTAAGTGCCAAGAGCGGAAGTTGAATATTAGCATTACCTGCCAAATTATTAGGGTTTTCGATGCCCAGCGATGATAAATACTCAAGTCCGGCATAAAATTTCACCGTTTCTCCCAATTGTTTTTGATATCGTACCTGCACACTCCTTCCTCCAAAGAGTGCGTCACCCGCGGCAAAATCGATCATGGTAGCCATCGATTCCAGGAAGGAAAGCGTAGTCCAAGTCTGTCCTATGATAAAATCACCTGCTGTGATGTAGGCGTGCCTCAATCGAAACTGATTACCGGTCGTAAAGAAATCACCTTCTACAAATGCCTGGAGCGGAATTTTACCAGCAGCCATTCTCCTAATATCGATATTTACCCTTGTCTCTTTCGCAAAGAATGAAATGTATCCCTCATTGCCATACTCGGGCTGACCTTCGACTGGGATCGTTGACATTAAAAATTGATTCTTATCCCGTGTTCCATCAACATCATACACGAAATCAGCCTTTAAGTAGCCACCGATCTTTATTCGCAAATCAGAGCCAAACATAGGCCAAGATCCTTTAAAATCTTGATTTGCAAGCTGCTCAGAAGCGGTCAACAAGGAAACTTCCTTGAGGTCCTGTGTCGGAGTTGCCAACTGAGTAGAGACAGAATCAATCGGACTTGTGTCTTGAGCTGAAACACTGGTGGCAATAGACAGCAAGACTAGTACTAGGGTTGTTTTGATGGTTATGCTATTAGTCGATGGCATCCAATTAATTCAGGGTCTCCAGATTATTCAGCAACTGATAAAAGAATCCAATTGATTTCTCATACTCCTTTACGAGAATACGCTCATTTACACCGTGAAATCCTTTGAATTCTTCTGTGTTTTCCAGTTGAATAGCGGTAATGGTATAAACATCAGGTGCAAAATCTCTTGCTTGAAAATGTTTAGAGTCTGACCCGCCCACTACAAAGAATGGTGAAACAATTAAATCATTACCCCAGATCTGACGTATAGTTTTTTCAAGCATCTTGTACCCGTCGCTGCTTGCGTCTGCAATGTTAGTAGCCGGTGTAGAAGCAGATATATCTTTTACAGTTATACGATCGTCGTTTACTGCATTTTTAACATGATCTATAATTACCTCCGGTGTATCGCCTGGCATAGGTCTGAAGTTTACTACCGCCGTTGCCGACGGTGGCAAAACATTGTCCTTAATCCCCGCATTAAAAATTGTTGTGGCTATGGTTGTATGAAGCATAGCCCTGGTTACCTCGTTCTGCGACATAACGTCGATAAACTGTTGTTCCAGTGCTGTCATCGCCCCATCCTTACCAAAGGCTACAGCTGCATATAAAGGTTGATTTTCTTTGTCCAACTCAGGACCCATGTAGCGGTATTGTTGCCGAACAGCCGGGTGAATTCGATACGGAAATTGCGCTCCTTCTAACTTTGTTATGGCTTTTGCTAAGATGCCAATGTTTGATTCTTCCGGTGGCATAGATGAGTGTCCTCCCACACCGTTGATGGCCAACTCTAAACTTATAAATCCTTTTTGGGCAATCCCAATTAGCGCAGTATTTTCCTCAATACCAGGGAAAATACCCGGAGTTAAAGGTGCTGATTCATCCATTACGTATGCAAATCTTTCGATGCCTCGCTCTTCCAATACATCGGCAATTTTTTTAGCACCTTCGGCGCCCCCTACTTCTTCATCTTGACCAAAAACAAAATAAATGGTGCGAGACGGTTGCCAGCCTTCTTTGATTTTCATTTCAGTAGCTTCCAATATTGCTTGAACCTGATTCTTATCGTCTAGTACACCCCTACCCCAGATGTATCCGTCCTTTACCGTGCCCTCAAAAGGCTCTACCTTCCACTGATCCCTGGAATCTTCCGGTACCGGAACAACATCCATGTGCGCATAAAATAGTGCAGGCTGCAAGGTTGGATCTTTTCCTTCCCAAGTAAAGAGTAGGCTAAAAGGCCGAGGGTCTCCGTGAACCTCTTTTTTCAATGTCTTATGCACGTTTGGATAGGATTGCTCTAAAAACTTGTGGTAACCTGTAAAGGCCTCCGTATCAAAATCGTCCCGGTCCTGATTGGAGATGGTTTTATAAGTGACCCCTTTGGATAGACGCTGGACTGCTCCATCAAGGTCAACATCGATGGCGATTTGTTCCACTCCGGTCATCTGCATAGAGGTGAAGTCATCCAGGTTTACATCGGAGGTAATGGTGCTTTCGGCGCCTTCCTCTGTTGTTTGATTGCAACTAATCATAAGAGCCATTAAAAGTATTGCAACTAGGGTTTTGGGAAGTGTTTTCATAATAACTATTATTTTATTTGTGTATTTGTAATTATTCATCCTTCATTATCAAGACAGCACCTTACTCAAATAAGCCATTAATTCGAGATTATCAGGTGGGTTGCCATCAATAATGATTTGGCCAGTACAAGCGCTAACCACTACCATGTGTTAAGGTATTTCCTAATAAGGATTTCCTGAGATTATCTTATAATCCAATGGGCATCACTTATTACATCTTTAAAAATAATATTAAGATTGAGAATATGGTAGTTGGGTCTTAGAATTATTAGAGATGTTTACCTATTCATTATATTTATAGGGTTGAACTTAAACGTCTTATACGTCATCTCCAAAAAAGTCAGGAATGTCGTATTTCTTGCTTCATTAAGCAAGAACCTATTTACAAACAGCTATAATGAGTGAGACAGCGACCAATGCTAGGAAGAGCCTCAATAAATAATGTTCTTCCATAACAGGACCGGTCAGCAATTCTACCAGTTCGGTAAGTTCTTAATTACCAAGATGCTAAGCATTAAGCTGGCTCGGCTTTAGACTACTTTTGCGACTCAGCCTCATCCTTTTTCTTATCCTCGGCCCGTTCCCAAGGCTTCCAGTCTAGTCCTAAGGTATATTTTTGGATCCAAAGAATCTCTTCAATATCCCTTGTTCGCTGGTGCCTAGGCTCGCGGAAACCATGTGGCTCGCGAGGAAAACGAATATACCTTACAGTTTTCCCTTGATCTTTAAGCGCGGTAAAAAACATCAGACTTTGCGCTTCAGTATCCGTTCTATCCGACCCTCCATGCAAAAGAAGTGTAGGTGTGGTTACTTTACTAACATGAGTCAGTGGCGATTTTTCTCGATATGCCATAGGATTTTCCCATGGTGTGCCACCGATATACCATAAACGAATATCATAGTTAAACCCAATACCGTATTCAGAGGTCCAATCAGAGACCATTGCGCCTAAAGAGGCCGCCTTAAACCGATCAGTCTTGGTAATTGTTGTACCGCCTAAAATTCCACCATAACTCCAGCCGCGTACAGCCATTTTATTCTTATCGATATATTTCTTTTTAATAAGATAGTCCACACCGGTCATCAGATCCTGGTAATCTTCACCTCCGATATCATTCATATTACCTCTAAGCAAATCATCAGAGTAGCCACTACTTCCTCTTACATTAGGGGCCAATTGAACATAGCCTAATCCAGCCCAAACATGATAACGATAACTGAAGGCATCAGTAAATACACCAGCAGGCCCTCCGTGAATATGTAGTAAGAATTGGCTCTTACCTTTTGAAGAATGACCGTTAGGAAGGTAAAGAACACCTTCAATTTCCAGCCCATCAGTACTTTCCCAGGAAATCGTCTCCGCTTTAGCTAAAATATATTTGTCTTTAAAGCCAGGATTGAGATCAGTTAACTGAGTTGGCTTAAAGTTGGTAACCTCCGAGTGGTATAAATTTCTTGGAGTCTGATAATCTGTATAAGAATAGATCATTTTGGTACGATCGGCGCTCATGTCAACTAAACTATAGGTACCGTTTTCCTGGTTAGTTAAATTCGAAAGCTCACCTGACGCAATGTTCAGTTTGAATATATTGGTGTTTACACCTTGCAGCCCCGAAAAAATCAAAGATTTACTATCAGGTGTCCAGAAGTATTGGCTTCGAATACTGCCAATGAATTTTCCTGAGATAAGTTTATGGCTTTTAGTTGCCGGATCCATGAGCCATATTTTGGCATTTTTCAATTCCCAGGTTTTGTCATCAACAGCTGAGTAAACAAAGCTCTTACCATTGGGCGACCATACTAGCCTCGACTCTGACACTTTATTGTCCGTTAATTGAACAGTACTAGAATCTTTTAGGTCCAACATAAATATTTCACTTAGGTTGCCCTGATTTCTACGATTCTCAAATCGAGCTGTATATAGAATCCGCATTCCGTCTGGAGAAATATCGAATCCGCCAATTCGCAATTCTCCTTTAGTCAATTTAGTACTCTTCTTGGATTCAACATCAAGAACGTAGAGGCTATTCCACTTACCTTCTTGCTGACCATTAGGTCCTTCGTCAATAACGATATGATCGAAGCCATCCTTGTATTTCTGCTGCTCTTCTTTAGTTCGCTCATTAGAACTAATAAAAAATATTTTGCTGTTATCTTTCGACCACATATAGGAACCAATACTTGTCTTTTCTTCGGATAGTTGTATTGCCTCCCCGCCTGCAGTTCGCATTATGAACAATTGTTGCTTCTTATCAACTGCTCTTTTAAACGAAACATATTTACCGTCATTTGAAAATTGGATACTCGATGCACCTGCTTTTCCTATATACTGGTAGGTGTTAATACCCTGATTATCTACAAAGTGATAGGTAGTTTCCCGTTTGTTCTTCTTCCAGTTTAGCTCAGACTTCCCATAAAGCACAAAGCTACCATCGGGTGACAAATACGATCCAGACAAACCAACCATATCTAAGCCATCATCGGTGGTCATGGGACGTGGTTGGCTGAAGGCTACTATACTTGGGAAGATTATCAGCAGAAATATTATGTTTTTCATAGAGGCTAAATTTTAAGAGGAGCAATTTACATATTTAGTTTAGAAAAATAGTGGTTAGAATGAATTTGAGATAGCTTCTGATGGACTAGATTCCTTAGATGGTATTGAACATTGTTGTCATGTTAAGGTGCTTGATCTCTCGAACAACTCTTTATCAGATCTTTCCGAGTTAGGGAGTTTGCAATATCTAGAAGAGTTATATCTTGCCAATAATCAAATAGGTATCATAGATTCATTAAACAATTTGGTAAATCTTAGAATACTTGATTTATCGGGCAATATGATTGACGATATTAGTCCAATTCTTAATCTTGAACACCTGGAAACCATTAACCTTTTGGGCAACGAAATTTCCTTATATCAGAAAAACCTTCTTACTGAGAAGGGAGTCTTAGTAGTAATTTAATTAACCATGATTATTGTAAACTCAAAAATCTAATAATGACAACAATTTCTATAAATGAATGACGGGAACTAAGAATTAAATCAACAAGGAGGTAAGATTATACATCTATCAAACTTTTTCTTCCTCCTCCTTTCGATTTAATTCTAAAAAATTCTATTTTTGCAA
>CBDUMS010000129.1:0-6364 GCA_965368405.1 uncultured Cyclobacteriaceae bacterium | reverse complement strand
ATAAAACCAGCAACCGATATGGCCTTGCTATTAGCTTGGATGAACGTTATTATTTATGAAAAACTTTATGATGAAGCTTACATAAATAAATATACCTATGGCTTCGAAGATCTTAAGCGGCATGTAAAAAACTATACACCAGAATGGGCTTATGGTATAACAACAATTAAACCCAATGTCATTCGTAAAACCGCTTATGAAATGGCTCAGGCAGCTCCTGCAGTTATAATTCATCCGGGCAGGCATGTTGTATGGTACGGCGATGATTCTCAAAGAGAGCGAGCTATGGCCATTTTAAATGGTTTACTTGGCTCATGGGGGAAAAGAGGAGGATTTTATCTTAAAGAAAAACTTAATATTCCTAAGTATCCTCACCCAGAGTATCCGCACCCGAAATGGGGGTGGGAAGAAATCGGTGAAAAGTATCCCATGGCTCAGATGGGTATAACCAATGAGATTATAAAATGCTCTATACCGGAAGAAGATACTGAGCATAAGATTAAGGCTTGGTTTGTTAGCGGCACCAACCCTACTAAAAGTATTCCTGGTAAAGCTGAGATTGAAAAAGCAATCGACGCCCTCGATTTCATAGTAGTTTGCGATACCATGCCAATGGATATCACAGGTTATGCCGATGTAGTACTCCCTGAATGTACATATCTTGAACGTTACGACGGAATACGGTCGGCTCCAAATCGTGAGCCATCTATAGCCCTTAGAGCTCCTGCTGTAGAACCGAGGTACAAAACAAAACCATCGTGGTGGATGGCCAAGGAAATTGGCAATCGCTTAGGACTTGAGGCCTACTTCAACTACGAGGATTACTCTGATGTATTGGATTGGCAATTGAAGAAGATTGGTTCATCATTATCAGAAATGGAAACAATTGGGGTTAAGACCTTTGAACGTGGGTCTGGACCATTATATTTTGCAGATGGCGAAGATTATGAATTTCCAACAAATACAGGAAAAATAGAGCTCTACTCTACCGAGTTAGCGGCATTAGGATTTGACCCGATGCCAGTCTATACACCTCACCCAGAACCAGAATACGGTTTTTACCGACTTAACTACGGTCGTGCTCCAATGCATACTTTTAGTAGAACAGCGAATAACCCGAATCTAAGTGACTTAATGAATGAAAACAAGCTATGGGTAAATCCACGAGTTGCGAAGCTCTGGGAGCTGAAAAATGATCAAGAGGTGTACTTAAAAAATCAAGATGGTATTGTATCCTCTTTCCCAATAAAAGTTAGGATAACCGAGCGCATTAGATGGGACTCTGTCTACATGGTACACGGCTTTGGCCACACTAACGGTAAGCTGAAGAAAGCTTTTGGAAAAGGAGCTAGCGATACCGAACTAATTACCTCACTCGCGATAGATCCTTTAATGGGAGGTACGGGCATGCGAGGCAATTTCGTAACATTTATTACTGACAAAAACTTAGTTGAATCATGAGATATGCAATGGCGATTGACACCAAAAAATGTGTCGGATGTAGCGACTGTGTAGTTGCATGTCAAACCGAGAATAACGTTCCTATTGGTTACTGCCGCGACTGGATCACAGAAACCGTAGATGGCACCTATCCTAACCTCGCGATCGAGCTTCGCTCTGAGCGTTGTAACCATTGCGATAATGCACCCTGCGTTCGCTGCTGTCCGACTGGAGCAAGCCAGGTTGTAGAAGGTGGCATTGTAATAACAGTGGCCGATGAATGTATTGGCTGCGGTGCCTGCATAGAGTCCTGCCCTTACGAAGCACGTTATACGCATCCCGAAGGCTATGTTGATAAATGTACCTTCTGTTTACACCGTGTTAAAGAAGGCAAAGAACCTTCGTGTGTAGCAGTTTGCCCTACCCACTGCATGTATTTTGGAGATTTAGATGACCCAAATAGCGATGTTTCGCAGGTTCTTAAAAACCGAAAGCATTATACCCTTGCCCCTGAAGCAGGAACTGGACCTCAAATTTACTATTTAAGCTAAACGAGCGATGAAAGAAGAATTAATTATTAGCGGAAGAAATTTGCCAAATATAGATCCTCAACTCCATCTTTGGCATTGGCCAATTTCTCTTTATTTATTTCTAGGAGGTCTTGCTGCCGGAATTTTGTTTTTTGCGGCAGTAGTAACCCTGTTCGATAAAGACAAAAAGTACCTTGGAGCAGTAAAGTGGGCAACAATTATCCCCCCTATTGCATTATCCGTTGGTCTTTTAGCTTTACTCTATGATCTTACCCATGTTTGGTATTCGTGGAGACTATACGTAACCTTTAGAATTACCTCACCGATGTCGTGGGGCGCATGGACACTCCTTCTGGTAACTCCTCTATCCTTTGTCTGGACGTTGAGCTATTTTAAAGAGTACTTTCCATCATGGAAATGGCAAGAAGGTATTTTATCATTCGCAAGTACTGTAATAGATTATATCAACGACAACAAGAAAATAGTCGCATGGATTCTGGTACCCTCAACGATTATTTTAGGTATCTACACGGGGATTCTCCTCTCTGCATTTAATGCGCGGCCGTTATGGAATAACTCCATACTAGGTCCTCTATTTCTTACCTCCGGACTATCAACAGGAGCTGCCGCCATCATTATGCTATCAAAAACTCATGAGGAAAGAAGATTATTTAGCATGATCGACCTGGTGTTAATTGCTATTGAATTATTCCTAATTACCCATATGGTAATGGGTATGATGGCTGGATCTCAAGTTCAACTGGAGGCAGCAGAGCTTATTCTTGGTGGTGAGTTTACCGTTACCTTCTGGGTGTTCGTTGTTGTACTCGGGTTAACTTTTCCTGCTATCCTGGAAATATTTGAACTCATTGGCTTTAAAGTACCCGCCTATGTACCTGCAATTTTAGTTCTGATGGGTGGTGTTGTCTTCAGGTTTGTAATGGTAGACGCGGGACAAATTACAAGATATTTATACTGATAAAATATACTAATAAGATGAAATTCTGGGAAGAAAATAAAAGGCACGTATACTGGAACCCATACTTCGGTGGGTTTATGCTTGGCCTGCTAATCATACTTACTTTTTATATCACAGGTAGAGGAGTTGGTGCCACTGGTGGTACTAAAAGTGCCGTCGTTGCTACCGTAGAGACTGTAGCTCCTGAATACGCACATCGTTCTCATTATTATGAGAAATATTACGATGAAGGCTCGAACCCAATGAATAATTGGTTGATGTTCGAAACCATCGGGATTTTAGCCGGTGCATTTTTATCTGGTGCGCTCTCCGGAAGAGCACGCTTTAGAGTTCAACATCCACCACATATCAGTTCTAAAAAACGACTAATGTGGGCAGCAATTGGCGGCTTGCTCTTTGGGATAGGGTCGCAGTTTGCTCGCGGATGTACAAGTGGTGCAGCCTTAAGTGGATCTGCTGTTCTCTCTTTAGGGGGCTTCATTACAATGATTAGCATTTTTGGCACCGCCTATCTGGCTGCTTATTTTTTTAGAAAACTTTGGATTCAATAATTATGGGACCATTAACATATTTTGGTGAAATATCCACCGAGTGGAATTACGTTATAGCTCTCCTCATAGGAATGGCGTTTGGGTATATTTTAGAAGCATCTGGCTTCTCATCATCACGCAAACTTATTGGCACTTTCTATGGTTATGACTTTGCTGTGATTAGAGTCTTTTTTACGGCTACCATTGTTGCACTCATCGGACTGCTCTATCTCGGTTACTTCGATATTATAGATTATCAAGTACTATATGTCCATCCTACATTTGTTTATTCGGCAATTATAGGTGGAATAATTATGGGGTTTGGGTTCATTACCGGTGGTTTCTGCCCCGGAACAAGTTTATGTGCTGTAGCAATTGGTAAACTCGATGGTTGGGTATTTACAGGAGCCTTGTTCCTGGGAATTCTTATCTATTCCTGGTTTTATCCTCTCCTAGAAGATTACTACTATGCCGGAAACCTAGGGCATATTAAAATTACTGAGTATTTCGGGATTTCTGAGGGTTGGTTTGTTACTGGTTTCACGCTACTAGCGGTAATCCTATTTATAGTAACAACCTATATCCGAAGAAGAGTTAAACACGTGCGCTATTAAATCAAGAACAATGTCAAAGAGATATATAATATTAGCTATAATTCTGTTGGGTTCTGCGATTGGTCTTACCATGCTACCTGAAAAAGGATACCGAAGTGTCGTACCCCCATCAGAAGTTTTGTTGAAATCATCAGATCAATCTAGGTTTCTATCAACGCACAGCATTGCCGAACGCTTAATAGAGCGAGATCCAAGTATTCTATTGGTAGATGTTAGAATGGCAGATGAATATGAAGACTATAATATACCTGGTTCTGTGAATGTACCACTAGAGGAAATCTTGAATGATTACGCCGAACTCTATGTAAATCAGGATGCGATGGATATTGTCTTTTATTCTAACGGAGATGTATTCGCTGAACAGGCCTGGAATCTATGCGTGCAAAAAGGGTATAAGAATCTTTATGTGATGCAAGGTGGCCTGAACGCATGGTTTGCTACTATCATTCAGCCTTCACCACCAGAAGATACCGCTCCATCCGAAGCATTTGATCTTTACTCATTTGAGCGCGCTGCAAGTATTTATTTTGGGGGCACGCCCGTTGGAGGCACAGCTGCACCTGTTCAAAAGAAAAATGTTGTGGTTAGAAAAAAAGAAAAGAAAGCTGCTGAAGGTGGCTGTTAGTTAAATATCAATAAACAAAGATATGGAAGAACTAAAGAGAACACGGAGAATTACAGTTGCAGCGATAATTGCAATACTTGTTCTAGTCGCAGCTGTATTCAGTTTTAAGAAGCCATTAAACTATTCTTTTTCTGCGGAAGACATGGCCTATGAGCTATTAATGGTTTATCATGTTACCCCCGATGAAGCAATGGAGTTAATGTGGGATAGCACTAAAATCTTTGTTGATTTAAGAAACCCCTTCGAATACCAGGCCGATCATTTAGAAAATGCGTTTAATATACCCGCAGCCAAGATCCTCGAAGATGATAATCTCGAGCTATTTAAGCAATGGAAAAAAGACTCCCTACAAGTAATTTTATATAGCAATACAGAACAGGAATCTACTTCCCCCTGGATGGTGCTTTATCAACTTGGGTATACCAATACACAAATAATGATGGGAGGGATGGAATATATTAACAAGCTCTATTCTGACCAACTTGGTGAAAATGAAACTTTCAATGTTGAGGCTCCATTATACGACTACTCAGGAATAATTGAAGCGGCAAAAAATGCCAGCCCAGAACGAATTCAGACCGAACCACAAAAAAAGGTTGTGGTACGTAAAAAGAAAAAGAAAGCAGCCGAAGGAGGTTGTTAACAGTGTTCATATATTTCGGTTACAAAATCCCCTGCATTCGCGGGGGATTTTTTCTTTATTAAGCTGTTATGTAACTTTCATGCATAAACAGTAACCAAGATTGCAGTTATTCGTTAGCTTAATCGAACCTGACCAATTTGGAACAAGTTATTAACATCATTATTTGGGCTGCCATTGTCCAGGGTTATCTCCTGTCAATACTGTTTATTGTCTCAAAGGAATATAGCTCATGGTCCAACAAACTCCTTGGATTCTTCTTGATTTCGATGCTCTTTGAGCTGACTGCTACTTTGATTCCCCTTAATTCGATCGTTGGCTATTCAATAGGCCAGTATTTTGAGTTGCCGGACACCAAAGTGTTATTCCCGGTATTATTTCTTCACTATGTCCTGCAAAAATTGGGAAGAGTTACTGCTTACCGGAACTTCCTTAGACTTAATTATGCCATTGCCATGAGCATTATGTCCCTGACCATTGTGAATATTGTTCTCCTGATCGCCACCGGCCAGGGACTATGGGGTCATTTTACATACGAACAGCTTGAAGCAGTGCATTTGAGTCAACAGACCTATGCTTTTCTGCTGGGGATTGCCGGGATTATTATAAGTATTCAGGAGGTAAAGCGCTACAAAAGGATTGCCCAGAATGAGTATGCCGATATGGAACTTCTTTCTCTCGATTGGCTCTGGTGGTTTGTCGTTCTGCTTATTCCGGCCACCATGCTATGGGGCGCTGAGTTGGTACGGATCTATATTGGCTTGTATACCGGGGAGTTTACGGATTGGGACTTTGTCCAAATAAACTATTTTGCCCTGGTCATCTTTATTTATATCGTTAGCTACCAGGCCTTCCGACGAAATGATTTATTTGCCCTTGAGCATGATCACACAGTTTCTGAGGACGCCAATGATTATTCCGAACTTGCCGTTAGTTCTGAGCTCAGAGAGAAGCTGACCAAGGCTATGGTTAATGAGAAATTATATCTAAAAGTTGACCTAACTAT
>CBDUMS010000128.1:0-6385 GCA_965368405.1 uncultured Cyclobacteriaceae bacterium | reverse complement strand
TTTATCTCTTACTAACATTACATCACCTCCCGGATGATCGGTTTATATTAAAGAGGTTTTATGACCTGCTAAATAGTGGAGGATATCTTGCGATTATTGACTTAGACAAAGAGGATGGTAGTTTCCATGATGGCGAATTTCACGGTCATCTAGGGTTCGATCGTCGAGAAATCGAAGATAAACTTAAGAAAATTGGATTTTCAATATCTAGCTATGAAATCTGCTATAAGCTGGAAATAGACAAAGAAGATGGGAAACGTTTTTATCCCTTATTTCTATTAATCGCTCAAAAGGATTAGGAATTATTTGAACGTGTCAAGGTATTCTGCTATACCACATTGTTGCCGGATACTTTTTCCACTAAATGACATTTATACTTTCAGCATTGCACGAAAACGGACAACTAATTGCAGGATTGAACAGTTCTGATATATAAAATGCGTTAATAGCGATCTGTTGCGTAGTGGCACACTTGTTGATTAATTAGGGGCGAACCTCGTTCCGACTTAACATGCTACTCAATTATCTAAAAATCACTTTTCGTAATCTGCTACGAAATAGGCTTTTCTCAACAATCAATATTCTTGGGCTATCGGTTAGCCTGGCTAGTTGTTTGATCTTATTTCTTTACGCTCAACAAGAGCTCTCCTACGACCAGAAAAATAGTGAAAATGTCTATCGAATGATCTCTGAAATGAGTCAGAAAGATGGCGAAAAGCTGCTCATAGGATCATCCTCTGTGCCGATAGGGCCCAGGGTTGCCAATGATATCCCTGAGATTATCAGCTCGGCACGATTGACCGGCGCTGCATTTTTTCAAGCAAAGGATATGATTGTCTATGAAGACGAGTCGTATTTTATTGAAAATGGCTATGTGGCCGATTCAACATTATTTGACATTATCGATTTCCCAATTATAGCAGGAAATTCAGAAATGCCATTAACGCATACGAATGCTGTTGTTCTCGATAAAGTTTGGGCGGAGCGACTCTTTAATACGCCACAGGAGGCAATTGGTAAAATAGTAAATATTAGTACCATATTAGGCCCTTTCGACTATGAGGTAACAGCGGTGATAGATCATGATCAGGTTTTATCTCATTTAAAACCAAGTTTTGTTATTTCTACATTAAATACACCCTATGTTCAGTTCTTCGATCGCTTCACGTCTCAATGGGTTAGTAATAATCTCGTTTTTACCTATCTAAAACTGTCATCTACTGCTGATCCAACTGAAGTAGAGGAAAAGATTAACGCTATTTTCTTAACCAATGGTAAAGAAGAGATGGAGAGTATGGGAATTTCTAAAGAAATGTTTCTACAGCCAATTACTGATATTCATACTTCTTCTGGTTTTATGTTAGATATGCCGGGTAAAATAAACCTGACCTTTATTAAAGTCTTAATTACGATTGGGGTTTTGATTCTTATACTGGCATGCTTCAATTATATAAATTTATCAACAGCTCAGGCTGGGCGCCGCAGTCTTGAAGTTGGAATTCGAAAAGCCATGGGCGTTAGCGCCAAGGGGTTGATTTCTCAATTTCTAGGAGAGTCCTTTTTAATTGTGGCCATATCTTCCGTTATAAGCATTTTTATAGCAGAACTAGTTTTGCCCTATTTCAATATGATGGTTTCAGCGCCGATAATAATAGGAATGGATAATATGGGTACCATAATAATATTTAGTACCATTTTTCTAGTGATTACTGCAGCATTGGCCGGATCTTACCCAGCGGTATACCTTGCATCATTTAAGCCAGCTCAGGTTTTAAAGGGTAGAGGAGCAGAACAATCGTCGAGCCGATTACGAAAGGTATTAGTAGTTATGCAATTCACAATATCTATTGTCTTAATTAGTGGGATTATCATTATTTCTCAACAGGTAGATTACTTACATGACAAGGAGCTAGGTTTCACCTCTGAATCGAAACTCGTTATACCCATACGAACTGGCGAAGCACGTAGAAATTATAATGTTCTTAGGGATAAATATTCAGCACTCGCCCAAGTAAAGGATGTTAGCGGCACCTCGAGTATTCCAGGTACTCAAATATTGAATGATCTCCTGCTCTATAGAGAAGGCCAATCCATGGAAGATGCAATTCATATATTCAATACAACTATGGATCTAAATTATCCGCAACTACTTGGTATTGAGATTATTGCAGGTAATTATTTTACACAAGTAAATACAGATACGACAATAACGGGTGTTGTTCTCATCAATGAGACAGGGGTTAAAGAATTAGGCTGGACTCCCGAAGAGGCGGTCGGCCAATTATTATACTTTGATTTTCGCGATCAGCTCCTGAGCTTTCGAGTCGAGGGTGTGGTAGAAGACATAAACCAATTCTCCCTCCATCAAGAAGTTACTCCGCTCTTATTTACACAAGGCTCGGATAGAGAGTTTTCTTATATGATGCTTGATGCGGACTTGGCTAATTTTCAGGATCTAATTGCTTCTATAGAACAGGAATGGGAAGGGTTGGTTGTATCTACACCTTTCGAATATTTCACGTTAGATGATCATTTGAATGTTCAATACGCGACAGATTATAACACCTTCAATCTGATCAAGGCATTTGCATTGATCTCGTTAGTAATTAGCTGCCTGGGATTGTATGCCTTATCTATGTTTGTTGCGGAGCGTAGGTTTAAGGAAATTGGTGTACGTAAGGCGTTAGGTGCTAGTGTTAATGATGTTCTGGTTTTAGTGACTAAAGATCTTTCACTATTGATTCTTATCGCTTACTTTGTGTCTATTCCAATCTCAATTTTCGGGATGAGTAAATGGTTGGAGACTTTTGCCTACCGAATTACACCAGGTGTTGGAACCTATATTATTGCAGGGATTGTTGCGGTAGCTATTGGTTGGATTACCATTAGTTATCAGTCGTATCGTGCTGCAAAAACTAATCCCGTCAATGTTCTTCGTGATGAGTAGCAGTTCTATTTAACAATCAGGCGATATTGTTTTATATCTCCTAACTAAGTTGCATTTTTAAGTCATATAAACCACACCTATTATGGCTAAAAGCGTCTATTATGGAGATTACCTGCAGTTGGACCAAATTCTTGATGCGCAACAATTAGAGAGTGAGCAAAATGGTCGAAAGGCCCATGACGAGATGCTCTTTATCATTGTTCACCAAGCTTACGAACTCTGGTTTAAGCAGATGCTGTACGAAATTCAGTCGGTAATTGATATCCTTTCGAAGCCAAAGGTAGACGACAATTCGCCCGATATCTTTACCGTTGTTCATCGATTAAAGCGGGTTGCTTCTATTTGGGAACTCGCTATTCACCAGGTAGATGTTATTGAAACAATGACTCCCTTGGACTTTCTTGATTTTCGGGATGATCTTAGACCGGCGTCTGGATTTCAGAGTTACCAGTTTAAGCTTCTTGAAGCGAGTATGGGTCTAAAATTTGCCGAGCGACATGGTAAGTCATTTTATAAAGAACACCTGAGAGATGAACATATTGCGCTGGTAGCTAAAGTAGAAAAGAGCCAGTCCCTGATGGAGTTAGTTAACGGCTGGCTCGAGAGAATGCCTTTTTTTAATGAAGAATACTGGGGTGATCATCAAGAGAAGCTTAGGATAGAAGACCACCCGTTCTGGAAAGAATATATGCTTGCCTATAAATCAACTTTAGGGGGTAGTGATAATTCCGATTGGGATAGTTTTAGAGAAACAATGCTAACGGATGGTGAGCCTAGTGGCAGATTATCTAAACCAGCCAATCGGGCAGCCTTATTTATTATGCTTTATCGCGACTATCCGCTCTTGCAAATTCCTTTTCAGTTGCTCGACACTTTAATTGCAATCGATGATTTAATGGCAACCTGGCGGACAAGGCATATCTCGATGGTGCGCCGCATGATAGGCGGACGTGCTGGCACAGGGGGCAGTGCAGGCGCTGAGTATTTACGAGAATCGAGAGATAAGCACTTGATATTTAGTGAGCTAGCGTCGCTTAATTCATTTTTAATTAATCGAAATAATGTACCCGTTTTACCATCGACATTAGAAGCTAAATTGGGATTTAGTAGGTAAGATGGTAACTTAGACGAGTGATTTTATCCTAAAAAAATGAAACGTTTTTTCGTTATCGTCATTGTCGTTTTAGGCTTTTTTGTTCTAAAAACTCTATATCAGGCTGGTCAGTTTAAAACGATCGATAATAGCTTCGCGGGAGATGTCCTTACAATTTACAATAATGTTCCCGGGCCAGAGGATATGCAGCTCGATAGAATGTCCGAAACGCTGTTCATCTCTGGATCCATTCGCCGCGATTATCACAGCAGCTCTAAGTCGGGGATATATACGTTAAACCTTGAGAAGGATAGCGTACCAAAATATGTTTTTACTACGCTAGAACAGGAATTTAATCCGCATGGCTTATCACTTTTGCGCCAAGATACAGCCCTCTATTTGTTCGCTGTTAATCATAATAACCAGGGCGACTTTATAGAGTCATTTTTCTTTAAGAATGATACGTTATTTCATCTGCAGTCATTTGCAAACACTGAATTATGCTGCCCAAATGATGTTCTGGCTATTGCACCGGACAAGTTCTATGTAACGAATGATCATGGCTCTGAACGTGGGAACTGGAAAAGAATAATTGAAGATTACTTAAGAATACCGTTTTCGAATGTTTTTTATTTTAATGGCGAAAGCTTAATTAAGGCCGCAGGACCATTTCATTATGCCAATGGTATCAATATCTCACCTGATGGAAAAGTAATTTACATCTCGGAAACAACAGGTGCAGCTATTTCGGCCTATATGATCTTAGGCGATGGTAGCTTGGTTAATAAGTCGACAATTGATGTAGATACAGGAGTAGATAATATAGACATTGATGAAGCGGGTAACCTATGGGTTGCAGCGCACCCTCGACTCTTAGACTTCGTTAACCATGTGAAGGACTCGGTGAATCTTTCGCCATCACAGGTGTTAAAAATTCAACCAATGGCCAATTTTACCTATCAAATTGAAGAAGTTTATTTAAATGACGGTTCACAAATATCTGCGTCAAGCGTTGCCATTCCTTACAAAAACGAGTTATTCATAGGTGTTGTTCTAGATCATGCAGTTCTAAGGGCAAGAATGGATTAGATCCTATTTAGGGAGGTTATTAAGTATATCAGAAACAGTAGCCCTATTACGATAATTATAATCGAACTGTCGGAAAACGATCTTTCCGTTCTTATCGATAATATAAGTTGCAGGTACCGGTAATTTCGCTGACTCATTCCCGTTGTTAGCTGCTATATCGGCGTCTAGTTTACTCTCGATTCTTTGGTAATATGCATCCGTAACATTAAAAAGAACGTCATATGCTTTTAATATCTCTTCGCTAGGATCGGGAATTACACTAAAAGTTGCGCCAGTTTTACCTTTCATTTTCTTTGCGTATTCTGCAATTTCTGGAGTGATAGCAAAAACCTGAGCACCAGTTGCTTCTATAAATTGTAAAGAATCCTGAAAATTACTGAGATACCTATTGCATACCGGGCACCATTCGCCTCGATAAAAAATTAGAACTACATTCCCTTTGGATATTTTCTCAGCCAAAACGATGGTCTCGCCCGAAGTGCTCTCTGCACTAAAACCTGGAGCCTTATAACCAACTTGTAATCCTTGTGGCAGATCGAAGTTAACATCCATTCCATATTTAGTAGGGTCGGTTTGAGCACATGCCGAACCGATTGTAATTAGCGATAAAAGGATAAGAAGGGGTAGGTTTTTGATTATGGTTATGCAATTAGAAATGTTCATTCTTGTCTCAGTTTTATTATGTAGTATTACATTTTCGTTAAATGTAGCTAAATCTCTGAAACTTCATGACCATAATCCTTGTTCTAAATAAAATCTAATTCTTTTTAATGCCCTCAGTATTTACCAACTATCAAAAGATCAGGTCCGAAACAGAAGAACTTTGTCAGCCGCTTGAGATTGAAGATTATATTCCACAACCAGCCGAATTTGTTAGTCCACCGAAATGGCACTTAGCACACACTACCTGGTTTTTCGAAGAATTCATTTTAAAAAAATATAAGAATGAGTATCAGGTTTTTCATTCTAAATATTCGTTTCTCTTTAATAGTTATTACAATCATGTAGGTAGTAGGTCATCTCGCTCAAATCGTGGGGTAATTACGAGACCTGTTGTCAGCGAAATTTATGATTATAGAAAGTATGTAGATCAGCATATGCGAGAGCTGCTCAATTCAGAAAACTTCACCAATGAAATTAAGCAATTGGTTATTATTGGTTTAAACCATGAGCAGCAACACCAAGAATTACTTATAACTGACCTAAAATATACTCTAAGCCTAAATCCTCTCTATCCAATATATCAACAAGGTTAT
>CBDUMS010000127.1:0-6676 GCA_965368405.1 uncultured Cyclobacteriaceae bacterium | reverse complement strand
TACAATAATGGCACAACTCCATCTGGTTCTGAAGTCTGTTTAACTGACCCAATCCGACTTGTCGCCAGCCCCGGGTTCGACTCTTATATATGGCGTGCAACATCAACAAGCGGCTCTAGCTATTTTGACCCCGGGTTAGGAAATGATGTTTCATTTACTCTTGCTGATGTTTACGGTAATGACTCACCCAATTTTATAAACGAAAGAATTTATTTTGATTACCTTGTTGGCAACTGCTCCGATTTTGGTCTTGCTGGCAACGTTGAGTATACGTTTTCAGTTCCACCTCCAGAAATCATACAATATGATATCCAGATGCCAGCGTGTAATGGTGATGATAATGGCTCAATAACTAACGTTCAGCTCTCTCGTGACCTCATAATAGCAAAAAATGAAGCGGTCTCTTTTTATCTCGCATCCGAATCTGGCGATGATCCTGGTAATTCATTAGAAGGCAATTATTTCAACCTTAAAGCAGGCAATTATACACTCAGTTTACAGACTGATCAGTTCGAGTACTGTACAGAGAATATCCCTACCAAGAATATTACAATCTCAGAACCAGAAGCCCTAGCTTTTACGATTTCCAACCATATTCCTGCCAATTGCTACGGCAGTACAACCGGCTCTATAACCATAGAGCCAAGCGGTGGACAGGGGGCAAACTATGAGTACTCGATTAATAATTCCAATTTTGATAGTGACCCTATAATTTCCGGTCTTACTGCAGGTGACCATTTGCTTACTGTTAGGGATGGCAATAACTGTACATTTACCAACCAAATATCTATAGCTGGGCCACCCAGTGGGCTGACGGCAACTATAGCGGTTACATCGGATTATAACGGTAGCTTTATAAGTTGTCCATCATCCACAGATGGGAGTATTCTACTATCTGCATCGGGGGGATGGGGAAACTACGTGTACAGTACAACTGAAAACGGAACATTTTCAAACAACAACGAATTTCATAATTTACCAAAGGGAGAACATACATTTTGGGTTATGGATGAGAGCGGCTGCAAGGCATCAGAAACAGTTCTAATCGAACCTCCCACAACCATCACCACTACTCCAGTTCTTGCAGAACCAGATTGTCCTGGAGGTTTTGGGTCAATTACAATTAATGCAACAGGAGGTAGTGGTACAAAAGAATTCTCAATTGATGATGCCAGTTACCAACAATCAAATATATTTTCGCTCTTCGCAGGGGTCTACTCCATCTATGTAAGAGACCAGAATGGTTGTAAATATGTTCTACAAGACCTGCTACTTGAAGACCCCCAGCCAATTGTATTCAGCTCCATCATTTCTAACCCTACTTGTCATTCTGCTCAAGATGGAGCACTAGAGATTACCAATGTATTGCATGGTGTAGCCCCATATAAGTATTCTATTGATGGTGGATCTACCTTTCATAATTCTGATTCTTTCCAAAGTTTAGATGCCCGCACATATAACATCGTAATCAAGGATTCGCAAGATTGTCAAGTGAGCGATCTCGTTGAAATTCAAAATCCTTCACCCATTACTGGAGATTTTTTGGAAATTGAAATTTCCTGTTTTGGTGAAGCAGATGGCAGCCTCTCAATAATTCCTCAAGGGGGTAATGTGGGTTACAGTTATCTATGGTCAACCGGATCAGCTACCAATCAAATCGAAGATTTAAAAAATGGAGAGTATTCTGTGATCATTTTTGATAGTAATGGTTGCCAGAGCGAAGAGCTTTTCTACACATTGCACCAGCCATCTGACATCTACGTTGAGCTATTGGCCAGTAATTATAATGGCTCAAATGTTTCTTGCTCCGGAGCCGCTGATGGGTCCGCTGAAGTCTTAGTCTCAGGCGGAACCATCGTTTCTGACTATCAATACCTCTGGTCCAACGGTACAACAGGAAGGTTAAATGAAGGGCTTGCACAGGGGAATTACACGATTTCTGTTAGTGATGATAATGGCTGCATGGTTACAGAGGAATTTGAAATTCTTGAACCTAACCCAATAAAATTCAATTCTCTTGAAGTATTCATTCCAACTTGTTACAATGGACAGAATGGTTCAATAGAAGTTTTTCCCGAAGGCGGTGTTGGCAATTATATGCTCTCATTAAATGATGGCCTTCCCCAGACCTCTAGTGTATTCGAAAACCTAAAATCAGGAATATACAAAATCGCGGCTATCGATGATAATGGATGTTATAAAGACACCACAATTCTAATTAATCAACCGGATGAAATCACCCTAAAATCAACTAAGATAATTAGCACCTCCTGTGGCCAAAGTAATGGAAGCATAGAAGTTGAGATTCTTGGCGGTAATGGCGAGTATACCATAAACTGGATAAATGAGAATAACGATATTATAGGGCAAGATCTGCTACTCGATAGTCTTGAAAGTGGTCAATATAGCATTTCCATTACCGATCAAAATGGTTGTAATCTAGCACAAAGTTTTAGTATAAGTAATTCTGATGGACCCAACTTAGCAGTCGAAAGTATTGTTGGCATCTCCTGCAGTAGCACTGCCGACGGGTATGCTTCGATTCTTGTAACAAATGGCAGCCCTCCATATACAATAATTTGGGATAATGGGGCTAAAGATCTTATAGCAACGAATCTTGACGCCGGCATACATGAGGTAAGCGTTGTAGATGCTAATGGTTGTAAAACTTACCTTAATGTAGATATCCCCAATATAAGTCCTATTGAACTCTCAATTTTAGAAATTCAAGAACCCAGTTGCTTTGGAGATTCAAATGGTAAAATACATCTGGCAGCGACAGGTGGCACCCCTCCATATACTTACCATTGGGTTCATGATGGCTCTCAAGAAAGTGACCTAGAAGGCCTTTCAGCAGCAGCATATCTAGTAAATATTACCGATAGTCATAGCTGCATCTCCGAGTTCGAGATATCCTTAGAAGAGCCGCCACCACTATTAGCAGAGGAGACTGTAGTGAGCCCTACGTGTAAGGATGCAAATGATGGCGAAATTTATATAATCGCTACCGGCGGAACCGCGCCATATAGTATAACTTATCAGGCTGAGCCCATTACTGGGGGCATCCTTAGAAACATATCTTCAGGCAACTATGTCTTCGAAATTCAGGATAGTAGAGGATGTGAATCGGTACTAGAAGTAATTGTAGATGAGATTGAGCAAGCCCCTATTGAATTTGATGACATGGTTATTTGTTCTGAACAAGAAATAACTATCAAAACTCCAGTTCCTGGCATAGAGTTTCTATGGCAACATAATAACGAATTCTTTTCTAGTGATAGTATGATTAATCTTAATAAACCTGGTCTTTATTCTCTAGAGCTCAAAAGCAACTCAGGTTGTACTTATAGTGGCGAATTTACTGTCACAACTTCGAATGACGTTCTGAACACCGAGTTTCTGGCTAGCTCTAATGCTAATGTGGGTGATACGATCATCGTAATTGATATAACATTTCCCCTCCCTGATTCAATAAACTGGATCATACCTACAGAAGCGGAAATTCTTGACTTAACAAATGATTATGCTGTATTAGTTTTTGAAAAACCCGGTACGTTTACCGTCGGCCTCGAGTCATATCTCGGCTTATGCTACGATGTTGAATCAACCCAAATTAATGTACATACATTGCCTGAGGGAAATATCTCAGGGCGGATTTCTGAAAATTCAACACAGTTAATAGAATCAAGTGTCTTTCCAAATCCAAATAATGGCAAGTTTAATATTCATACCCTTTTAAGTCGCGACGATGTGCTGCATATTACCTTTATTGACTTAATAACGAAGAAAAGGGTTTTTCATAAATCATACGAAAGTTTAGAAATGACTCTCGAATACGAACTAACGGATATTAAAGCAGGTCCATATGCCATTGTAATTCAAGCAGGTGGACAACTAAAAGTTCACCGAATAGTCATACATTAAAGGCAAAACAATCAATTTATAGGCGCTTAAGGTCGAAATAGTTACTAAAACTTGAATTATAAGGATACAACGGCTATACTTGCATTAAATACTACTACCCGTAGTATTTCAGTTCGCTGAACATACCTCTAAGAACTTACTGATTAATTTCACTGAATTATATATTTTGTGCCTCTAGCAGGCCAATGAAAATGTCAATCTATTAACCCGTCCTGGGAAAACTATTAAAATTATATGTACAATATTGAAGAGTTAAACCTGCAGCTTCTTTCTGATTTGAAGGATATTGCGGAAAAAATTGGTGTAAAAAACTATAAGAAGCTCGCAAAGCAAGAGCTCATTTATGCCATTCTGGATACACAAGCCAGCATGCCAGAAGAAAATCTTCCTAAAAAGAAAGCGGAAGAAAAGCCAGCACGCACCAAGCGCGTGAATGTTAAGAAAGAACCGAAAGAAGAGAAGAAAAAAACTGAAGATTCAGCAGATGCTGTTTTGGAATCTTTCGACTTAGAAGTAGAGAAGCCTAAGAGCAGTGATGCTCCGGCCTCAGAAGAAAAACCTGCGCGAAAACCCGATCGGAACCGAAACAAGAATACCGAAAGAGGGCCAAGAAGAAATAATAAAGAAGAGGCTGGAAAAAAAGATGCCCCTACCAAAAATGAGGCCGAAAATAAGCCACGTCAGGAACGAGTTATAAGCCCTGAAGAAGAAGCTCGACGTAAAGAAAAACAAGAGAGGTTCGAAAAGAAAAAACAAGTTCAAGCCGCTATTCGTGAGTTTGAGGGAGTAATTAAAAGTGAGGGTGTATTAGAAATGATGCAGGATGGCTATGGCTTCCTACGCTCTTCAGACTATATGTATCTCGCTAGCCCGGATGACATTTATGTTTCTCCTTCCCAAATAAAATTATTCGGATTAAAAACCGGTGATACTGTAAAAGGTGATATCAGACCTCCGAAAGAAGGGGAAAAATATTTTGCCTTACTTAAAGTCGACTCTGTAAATGGTAAAACTACCGATGAAATAAGAGATCGAATTCCATTCCAGTTTTTAACACCGCTATTCCCGCAAGAAAAGCTTGATTTAAGCACAAATCAATCTGGTTATTCAACAAGAGTATTGGACATGTTTGCTCCTATTGGAAAAGGGCAGCGTGGTATGATTGTAGCACAACCTAAAACAGGTAAAACTGTTCTTCTTAAGGATATCGCCAATGCAATTGCAGATAACCACCCCGAAGTTCATTTAATTATCTTGTTAATAGATGAGAGGCCTGAAGAGGTAACTGATATGGCACGAAGCGTAAAGGCAGAAGTAATTGCTTCTACCTTCGATGAACAAGCCGATAAGCACGTTAAAGTAGCGAATATCGTTCTTGAAAAAGCTAAGAGAATGGTAGAATGCGGTCACGATGTTGTTATTCTTCTTGACTCAATTACGCGTTTGGCAAGAGCCCATAATACTGTGATCCCGTCATCAGGTAAGATTTTATCTGGTGGTGTAGACGCCAATGCTCTTCACAAACCAAAAAGATTTTTTGGTGCCGCAAGAAATGTGGAAAACGGTGGTTCACTTACTATTATGGCAACTGCCTTAATTGAAACAGGCTCAAAAATGGATGAAGTGATTTTCGAAGAGTTTAAAGGTACCGGTAACATGGAACTTCAACTCGATAGAAAGCTTTCTAATAAGCGCATTTATCCTTCAATAGATGTGGTCGCTTCAGGAACTCGTCGTGAAGACTTATTAATGTCGAAAGAGGAGTTACAAAGAATTTGGATTCTAAGGAAGTTTATGGCCGACATGAATTCTCAAGAGTCAATGCAGTTCTTATTAGAAAAAATGAAAGGAACACGGAATAACGCTGAATTCCTGGTTTCCATGAACGGCTAAAACTTACTAAGTTTTTATATTGAAGACCTACATATTTATGTAGGTCTTTTTTTGTTACTAAAGAGCGAAGATGTTTGAGGATCATAATTTTCTCTCAAATTATATTTTTTACCTTTGAGGCTTTGTTCGATGAATGAAGATTTATTAACTCATGCCTAAGAAGTTTTACCTTGTTTTGCTCATTATTATTTCGATGGCTACCTCCTTGCAGGCGCAGGATTTCGTCGAAGACTTAATCCTTTCTACTGATTCCGCAAATTTTAGCCTCAACCGGAACACGATTTCTTATCGCCGGTCTAATTATCTCTATTTTGTAATCGATAAGTTAGATGAAATAATAAATATTAAAGTTATTCCTAGAGAGGGTCAAAATATTAGAAGCATGGGTATATTGACAACCTCAAGCATTGTCTTGGTTGATTCGCTAATTCGGATTGAAGACGGCAGCTTCACAGGATCTATTCGAATGATAGATGCCATCGGTAACCCACATAGTAGACTGGTACTTAATGCAACTGTTGATGGAGTTAGTGTTAATAGATCAATTCGACTATACCCTTACCTCTTTCCTAAAATACCAAAAATTGAACCCCTCATCGAGGTTTATAGCGGTCAGGATGTTCGTTTACCGCTGCCCATAATTAACCCTCAACTGATAGAGTATGATGATAATTGGCAAAAGCAAGGCATTATTGAATATCAAATTCAACCATCTGGAGAAGGGCCTATATTGGCTTTAAGAGCTACAAGATCCGGAGTTCAAGATTTAAAAATAAAAGTTACTAGTTCTAAACCATTTTTAAGTGAAGATGGCCTGATTACCTATGATTTATTTGATCTCAACCTTGGCGTAAAATCA
>CBDUMS010000126.1:0-6722 GCA_965368405.1 uncultured Cyclobacteriaceae bacterium | reverse complement strand
AATCAATTTTCCAGTTAGCATTACCTTCTTCAAAATCTCCGTTAAGAACGGTTACGGGTAACGGTACAAATTCATCGATCACATCAACTACAACTTCTGTTGTATGTGAAGCCTGGTTCGCATCAAGAGCAGTAAGTTTTACTGTATAGGCTCCTTCCCCGGCTTCAAATTTTGCTAATGGTTCTTCGGCTGTGGAAGTCGTTTCAGTGCCACACACTAAGACGCCATCTACCAATTCACATGCCACACCTCCCGTACCAAAGTCCCAAAGGTAATTTGTGGCTTCGGTTGAAAGATTAGTAAATGATACTACCCTGAAGTCCTCAGCACTTGAGATATATGAAAATGCCGCTGTTGGAGGAGTTAGATCTGGAATAGTTCCCGATCCTGGCAATTCTGGCCTAAGCTCACAGTTCGTAATTAAACTTACTGCAGCAATGAGTGAGAATAACCTTACCCCTTTACTTAGAGTTTTAAATATATTTTTCATAATTGTTTTTTTTAAATTTATCAATAACCTAGGTTCTGAGTCAATAAGCCATCGCTGAGATTAATCTCTCTTTGTGGTATTGGCAAAAATCTAGCCTTTCTTGAATCATATACATATCCCATTTCATCAGAATGTAGAGATAATACATTGTCCAATTCACCGAATCTGATTAAATCGAAGTAACGTTGATTTTCAAAAGCCAATTCTACGCGTCGTTCAATCATCAAATCTTCTTTCGTAACCGATGCAATAGGAGTTGTAAGCCCGGCTCTATTTCTTACCTCAAGAAACGAAGCAACCGCACCAGCGTCCACTGTGGCAGGTGCACCCGCCAATGTGGCCTCTACATGCAATAGCAATACATCTGCATAGCGCAGCGCGATATAATCATTACCTGCATTACGTCCAACTCCGTAATCAATAGGGTTTGCCGTTAGGTCTGTACCTTCTGGCAAAAACTTAATTACTTCATTTTCGTCAACTTCTAATCTACCATCTAAATCGGTAATAGATTCTGCAGTTCTATTTCCACCATAGGTCATAAAATCTGTGTGTAGATTCTCATTCACTATGTTTTGGCCATCTTCTCTGCCCGCCCTAACAAACGATGTGAACTCAGCTGAAAACCCCTGGCTTTCTTCACCATTTGTAGGGATATATTGAATAGCAAAAATGATTTCACTGTTCAGCTCACTATAAAACACATCGTGATAATTATCCACTAAAGCGTAAGCATTAGATGCTATTATGTCTTCACACAAAGCTTCTGCTTCTGCATATGCAGGAGTTTCAAGAGACAAGTATACCTTGGCTAAAATACCTTGTGCTGCTCCTTTCGATGCTCTAGACTTGTGAGTATTATCTAATACATTTACAGCTTCCTGTAAATCCACAATAATCTGATCGTAAATCTGAGCTGCAGGTACTCTAGTATAAGCAGCTTCATTATTATCGGGATCAATTGGCGTCAATACCAATGGCACATCGCCAAACAACCTAACTAATTTAAAATAAGCATAAGCTCTTAAAAATTTAACTTCAGCTGTGTAGCTCGCCTGATTGCTGGCATCTGCAGCATCTATGTAGTTAAGCAGGTTATTTGACCTGAAAATAACTTCATACATCGATTGGTAGTAATCCTCAGATTCTATGTTAGTTGCTTCAACTACATATCTGTGAAAATCAGACTTCGATCCTTCTAATGTTGCATTCCTTGTATTATCAGTTCTATGCTCAGTTAACAGATGCTCAAATTGAACACCTCTGTTTGCACGACCAATATTTGTCTCAGTACTCTCATTGACTCCCTGTAGGGCATCATAGATTCCATAAATTCCAGATAATACGTCAGCATCACTTGAGAAATACGACTCAACTGAAACGACTGTGTTCGGTAGTGGATTTAAGAAATCATCACCACATGAGTTCACAAACATTGCTGGAACAATTAATAATATATATTTTAATTTTTTCATGATTTGTTTCATTTATAATTAAAAATCAAGATTTAAGCCAACAGACATTGTCCTAAACATTGGCGTACCAGCTCTTTGAGATCCGTAAGCACGAGGATTTTCTCCATCAACATGCTCAGGATTAAAACCATGATAATCAGAGGCTGTATAGTATAACAGGTTCTGACCCGACACATAAATTCTTAAACCTCGAACCCTAATTTTTGAAGTTAATTCGGCCGGCATGTTGTAACCAATTGTTACATTTCGTAGAGATACATAGTCAGCACTAGCTATAACCTCACTTGTTAGTACCTTTTCCTGAATGAAAGATTCATGAGGCACTAGTCCGTCTGCAACTGCTTGTGCTTCGCCACCAGACCTGGTTCTGTTACCGAACCAATTGTAGAAATACTGATCTCCAATATTATTTACCTGGGCTCCAAAACTACCCTGGATCATAAATGATAAATCAAAATTTCGGTAAGAAAAGTCATTTGTGAAACTAAACAAGATATCTGGATAGGGATCACCTAAGATAGTTTTGTCATCTTCAGTAATTCTGCCATCACCGTTCAAATCTCTAACAATTGTATCATCAGATTGACCATTGATTCTATTCCAAGGTCTATCAACATATGCTACTCTAAATGAAGTTTCGTCGAACTTGTCGGTATCAACTACATATCCATAGAATGATGAAATGGGGTTTCCTATAAGGTTAATCCATTGCGAATTTCTACCATATGTATCTTGAATAAGTGCTCCGTTAGAATCACCAAATTCTAAGAGCTCATTTTGGTTCGTAGAGGTAATGAGTGTTGAATTCCATCTGAAATTTTCTTTAACAATATTTCTGGTCCTCAACTCAAATTCCCATCCCTGATTTCTCACTTTACCTAAGTTTATAATCCCTGAAGTAAAGCCCGTAACATATGAAACCGGATTTTCTAATAACAAGCTTTCACTAGTTCTAGAGTAAAAATCAACGGACCCTTGAATTCTGTTATCAAAGAAACCAAAATCTAATGCCGGATTTAATTCCTGCGATGCCTCCCACTGTAATACGCTGTTTGCTATATTAAGCGGTGAAACTCCAGCTACAATTTGATTATCCACGATTGCATTCGTGTTATTCAATAATGCTAGGTAAGGCCAATTATTAACAACATCATTCCCGATATTGAACCTCTCAGAACCGGTTTCGCCATAGCTTGCTCTTAGCTTCAAATTACTTAGTATATTATTTCCCGCTAAGAATGATTCATCAGATATATTCCATCCTACAGATACTGAAGGGAAATTACCGTATTTGTTATTTGGTCCAAAAACCGAACTTCCATCACGCCTAAAAGAAGCGTTCACTAAGTACTTTCCATCAAAGGCATAATTAACTCTAACAAAATATCCAATCTTATTGAGTGTAGTATTAATCTCAGCCGGCTCAGTAATCTGTGTTGCTCCTTCTAAGTTTTTAAGTAAATCATTAGTATACCCTACACCAGTGACCTCACTAATGTTACTAGTTCTTTGCTGTATTGTCACACCAAGAAGTCCACCAATATCATGCTTACCAAAAACCTTATTATAAGCCAATGTATTATCTGAAATTACTCTTGTTTGGAATCTGTTCTGCAAATAATACTGTGATCTACTTGCTCCTGCTGCATGATAATTAGTTCCGTCCCATCTTTCTCTTCTTCGCTGTGCAAAAGTTACACCAAGTGAAGTCTGAATTGTTAGACCGTCTATTATCTCTGCACTTAAAAATGTCGATCCAAAAACATTGGTATTATACTCCCAGTGCTCTCTTTCAACATATTGCTGGTAAGGGTTTGAATCGCCTGATGTTCGAGGACGAGAAGAACTACCATCACCATTTAGATCTAAGTTAAGCAAATGATTCTCCCAGAAGTAATCACCAACGCCAACATTAGGATAAGCCGCTCTGTCGATAAGCTGTAGCGTTTCTTCTGTATGATAAATTGGCAACCAAGGTGATTGACGCGTTGGATTATGAATTGAAGTTGGTAGACGTCTTCGCTTTGTGTAAGACGGGTTAATATTCAATCCAAATTTAACTCTCTCACTCAATTTGGTATTCATCTTAATTCTGGCACTATAGAACTTATAATCGTCAGTTATTACCACACCTTCGTCATGAAGATATCGTAATGATGCACTGAATGATGTATTCTCGCTACCGCCTCTAGCAGAAAGCGAGTGGCTATTAATAATTCCTCCATCAAAAAATACGTCTTGCCAATCTCGATCAACACCAGTTAATTCAATAATCTTTTGCACGTACTGAGATTCCTCAGAAATCTCTCCCGTTGCTTGTTGTTCAAGAGCAATCCAATCGGCAGCACTTTTTCGGTAATCATCACTACCGTGTGCTTGCTTAAATCCTACATATCCCTGATAGCTAAACTTAGTCTCACCAGCTTTACCACTCTTCGTGGTAATCATGATAACACCATTAGAACCCTCACTACCATAAATGGCAGCAGATGCAGCATCCTTTAATACTTCAAAAGATTCAACATCGTTCATATCTAAAGTTCCAAGAAAATCAGAACTAACAACGACACCGTCGACTACAACAGCTGGACCGGAATCAGCAGTAATTGATCCAACACCACGAATGGTTATAGTTGGGGCAGCTCCAGCTTCGGCATTGGTTGCTTGAATATTTACACCAGAGACCTGACCGATAAGCGCATCATCCACTCTGGCAATTGGTAACTGATATAAAGACTCATTTTCAACTTTAGATATTGCACCAGTTAAATGGGACTTTTTCTGAGTACCATAACCTATTACAACAATTTCACTAAGTTGCTCGCTGTCAGAGGCCATTTTAATCTCATAAACTGTTTTAGCTGCAGTAACGAGAATTTCTTGGCTTGTATAACCAACGAAACTAACTAACAGTCTATCGTTAGCTTTAACAGATAATTGAAACTTTCCATCTCCATCTGTAACCGTACCCTGTTGGGTGCCAATAATTAGTATGGTTGCGCCTGGTAAAGGCCCTATGTCATCTGAAGTGATAACACCTGAAATTGTAAACTCTTCTTGTTGGTCTTGGTAGTTCGATCCAGCATATACAGTAAAATTGACTACGAATAGTCCTATTATTAATGTTAAAGCTAGCTGGAGAAAACTAAATGTACCCGTACTCGAAGAGCTCGAATCTTCGTTAAGTTTTAGTTTTTTCATAAATTTGAATGTTTATTGATTAGAATAAAATCCTCAGGTTCTGTTTTCGACGACTAGAATTTCTGAGGTACTGAAAGGGTTGGCTTCTTAAGCCAGCCTTTTTTTGTTTAGTAGTTCTTTTTCACATTGGTAAATACTTGGTTTTTATTTAATTGATTAGCTCTTATATATTAATATGTTCGTTATTGATATTTTGGTGGTAAATCATCGTCCATCAAGTCCCGTAAGTGATGACTCATCGTATTAGCAGCTTCTTTTCCCCGACCATTTTTGATATGATCGAAGATTATCTCGTGTTCCTCAAAAGCTTCAATAAAACGCCCATCCGAACAGATCTCAAGATTCTTATTAAATCGGATCACATCAGGGAGAATCAACAACATAAGGGAATTCAGTACCGGATTATGTGTAGATTCTGCAATTTTGAGATGAAACATTAGATCTTCTTCAATGCCCGGGTCACCACTTTTTACCTTCTTCTCAAAAGCATGGATTGATTCTTCGATTTTAACAAGATCTGATTTAGTAGCTCTCCGAGCAGCTAGCTCAGCGGCATTTGCCTCAAGAATTATTCTTGTTTCCGTCATCGACTGAAAATCAGCATCCGTTAACTCCAGGATATCCGTAATGATACCTTCAAGCGCCACAACACCTAATCCTTCTACCACGGTGCCACTTTGGGGCAATGTCTTTACAATCCCGTAAAACTCAAGCTTTTGGATCGCATCACGAACATGCATCCGTCCAACATTAAAAGTTTCAGAAAGTTTTCGTTCGGATGGTAGGCGATCGCCCGGTTTTAACTGACCAGAACTAATTAAATTTTTAATCTGTTCAATGATCTTATCAGATAGCTTCTCGACCTTGATTTCACTTAGGCTTTGAAATATCTCTGTACTCATAATTGATTAATTAGGTATAAAGTCAACTGGTTGACCAATTTTTGGTTGACCAATTATAGTGATGTTATTTATATATTACAAGTATCTTATCAAATAAGTGTTGAAAATTATCCTTCCTTTCAGCAAAATAGTTCTCCCTGACGCTCTCTATTTGGATCAATTTGTATAACGAGGTGTTTTGGGAAAACACTTAGACATCAATACAATAGGCCAGGGCGAACGGTTTAGAATTTCAAATTTTGCCATTCGGAATGATAGAAGCTCTCATCCCCTTCTTCTATCCTTTGGTAGGTATGTGCGCCGAAATAATCGCGCTGAGCCTGAATGAGATTCGCCGACGAGTTGGCTGTTTTATACTGAAGAAAATAATTGAGTGCAGCAGAGAATACAGGAACAGGGGCTTCAGCCAATACAGCACTAGCCACAAATCGCTTAAGTGCTAGCTTACCATCCCTAAGCTTTTGAGCATACTGTGGTTCAGCCAAAAGACTATACTCCTTTAGCTGGGTATAGGCCGATATTTCTTCCATTAAACTCGAACGGATTATACAGCCATTAGTCCAAATTCGTGCTATTTCGGCCAAGTTAAGATCCCATTTGTACTCTTGTGATGCCTGGGCAAGTAAATCGAACCCAATGGCATGATTTATCCTT
>CBDUMS010000125.1:0-6737 GCA_965368405.1 uncultured Cyclobacteriaceae bacterium | reverse complement strand
AGACGCTCGGCATAATCTTCTGTCTTGTCCTCTAATCCTAATATCCAATTAATTTCTTTGCCATAGGGACTATTTTCTAACGCTACCGGAGGTTTTCCGCGTGGATCAACACCCTCATCAACAAACCCTTCTAGAGAGTCTACCAGTGCTGCAAAACTATCTGGGCTGCTTCCTAGCGAAAGGGATGCAGGTATATTATTATTTTGATGAAAAACCAATGATACGTCGCTGCCTAGTTCTATAGCCAGCGGGTCTTGCATCGATTCGTTTGGGAAGTCATCGGGATAAATTTTAGGTTGATAAGCATGCTGAAGATAACGACCAATCCATCCGGAAGAGTAATAATCGTTTGGTCCGCCGCCCATGAACCAGATGTCTCTGCCACGAAAGTGAGAGCCATTATTATTAGAATACGATACTCCCTGTACAATGCCCAGTCTGCCGCTATCATACATGCTTTTCATAGCTCCCATATCCGGGTGGAGCCCAACCTGGGCCTCCGCAGGCAAAGTAGAATCGAGTGGTATTAAAGCCCGATTTGTGCCGGTTTTAGGGATGGCAATATTAGCCCTGCGACTATAATATTGATCGTAATCGGTTACGGGGATAAGACTATTTAAGCCATCGTTGCCACCGTGCATCTGCAAGATTACCAGTACCCGATCATTGGTACTATTATTTGCAAGCCTGCTAAATCCGTTATCTTTTGCAATTAGGTTTATTGGGTATCCTCCTAATGATAGCGTTGAGCCAGCTAACAGGGTATTTCTAAGAAATTTTCTTCTCTTCATAGTTATTACATTAACTGGTATTCGGGTGTTTGTAATAAGGCATTCATTAGCTTTAGAAGCTGACCTTCAACCACATCAGGGTCGAAATTATTAGTCCAACGAGTTGTCCAGGCCGCTTCGGGGTCGGTGTCAATTTGAGGTTCAAAGAGGAATGCTTTTAGAAAGTACGATAATCTTTCTGCTGTAATTCCCGAGGTATCATCGTTATCCGGATCGAAAGTCAGGTTAAAATGGACTGGGAAAAGATCCGTTATGTATGCCTTAATTAATTCTTTAGCGTCATCACCAACCGGACCAGTGAAATTGTCTTTGGTAAACTGAATAATATCTATACCGGGCATATCCGGATTCTGATTACTCATCATCATAAACACACCACTAATGAAATCGTAACGGTTGGCGAGATAGTTAGAGGATATCCAGTTCCTATTAAAAGCGGGAAACTGATGGTAGGCGGTATAGCCAGCCACTTCGAAGGGCTCGTAATAATTCATGCCCATCCTGTCCATCTGACGTTTAAAAGTATTAGCCTGATCATAAAACAGGACATAATCTAAGGTGTAATCTGCAAGCTGAATATTAAAGAATCGCAGTGTGCCTACTACTAAATCTAAAGGTGATTTAATAATAGCACCAAATTTGTCATCATCTGTAGTTGCGCCAACCGCTTCATAAAAATGTTCGCTTTGTAGGAGTTCTTCAATTACCGGTTGGAGTTTATAATTATTAGCGATAAAGGTATCGGCCATATCCGAAATAACCGTGTTTTGTAGATCTTCAGATATTTCATGATATACAAAAAAACGATAGAGCTTTCGACAAATGTATAAGGCCGCTTCACGTTGCTCTGTAATCATATCGATCATTTGAGCAATTTCATCCAAAACACTCTCAGGAGTGGGCTGACCATTTGGCATTAATGCCGGGTCAGGTGCAATCACAGCATCATTAAAACGGTTACTAAATTGCTTATCGTCATTATCATGTGAGCCAACTGCGACTCTACCTGTTGGCAAATTGGTATCGGGGTCTATAGTTGCATAGGAGTCATCTAGTTTTAAACCGGACAAGACTCGTGCTGCCGCCTGAACATCTTGCTCAGTATAGTTTACATAATCGCCCTGAGGTAAATCTGTTGGGAAACTTCCTTCAAGCCCACGACCAATTGCATAGAGCTCCATTAGCTCACGACCATAATTTTCATTCGGGCTGCCTTTAACATTCTGACTCCCGTCTAAGAAGCGGAGCATCGCATTATCGAGACTCACTTTATTTATAAGGGACCTAAAGTTAAGCTCTGGGTCCAGATAGCGGTCGAAGGCGAAATGCCGAAACAGCTGATTTTGATAATATAAATACCTGCTATTCGATACTTTTTCTGCCTTAGTTGTAAAATGAGTATGCAGAAAAAAGACAATTTTTTCTCTGGCAGAAAAACTAACAGGTTGCGTGGTGTCGGCTGCTAACCCAAATAACCAGAGGATTAATTGATCTGTTAGACCGCGCAAGCTTTGTTCTTCACCCAGGGGTTCACCATCCAGCCAGCCTGTTCCGGTTTCTGGGTTTATTGGAAGCACGGGGTCGGGTACTTGCTCATCGAATAATATTTCGATGGCCTCGGTTGCAGTAAGACCTGCAAACTGATTGATCTGATCTATCGTTGGCCCAAATGTTGCCCTACGCAATAAATGCGCAGCTCGGCCCAGGCCTAATTGTCCTTGGAGTACAGTAAGTGGCATTGGTCAGTTTAACTTATAGTATGTAATATCGGAAATCTAAAATAAGTAACCGAGAGAATAGACCAAAGGAATATTTAAACGATAGAACGTTTTTTTTGTCGACCAATGACAATCGAAGTAGGCTAGGAAACTGGGGTTAAGCCTGAGTTCCTGCTTTAAAGATTAGGCTAAACGCGAATATTACAAGGGCGCTGCCTACAAGTCTGTTAAAGATTCTCACAGATTTAACGGTGATCAGCGATCTGACGTGATTGGCCAGATAGGCCTTGGTAAGATCACTAACCAGGATTGTAATGAGTAGCCCAATAAAGAAATTTCTTTTTTCCGTCCAGTTATAATTATAATTAGCCGAAACTGTTGAGGACAAGGTGATCCAGAAAAGGATTATGGTTGGGTTGAAAATATTGATCAGAAAGCCCTTTGCTAAAAACTTAAAAACACTATGCCCATCGACAAGACTGGCTTCATTTTGAATATTCGGTTTCCGAACAAACGAATAAACCCCAAAGATCAGTAAGATAACAGCGGCTACAACGGAAAATATTACACTATTTTCTGGGGCAGAAAAGATTGCCGCCATGCCAAACAGGGTAAGTGCTACAAAAAGCATGTCGCTTAAGGATATACCAAGAGCAATAAATGCCCCTCTTTTAAAACCATATTCGATGCTATTCTGAATCAATAAGAAAAAGCTAGGTCCTATGGCAAAAACAAAGATCAGTCCGAATATTAACCCGTTAATAATTGGTGGCATGCTGTATTTTTAAGCGCTAAGGAATTATTCAAAAGCAGCTGCAAAAATAATTAATGAATAATATTTTTACAGGTAGTTGGTCAATTCTATTTAGCGGTAGAAAATGAATTAATTTAGCGTCATGTTGATTTTTGGCAACTTTAGAAGGAAATGTATGGGTTTCATTATGATTATAAAGAACCTGATTCTTTTCATAATGCTAATACTCGCGGCTTATTCAACAGCTAGTGCTCAAAACTCGAATGACTTAATTGATTACTCCGATAATTTTATTCTTAGGCTCTATACGCTCACTAAGTTTAATTCAGTGACCATCGAGAACCCGCAGGTAAAACGTGCCTTGGTGCTTGAGCCCAATGGGGTAACCAATGTTGGTATTGGCTTCAATTTCAAAAAAGTTGGTATTGGTCTTACATTTGGCTTGCCTCAATCGGCTGAAAGTAAAAGAATTTATGGCGCTACAAGTCGTTTCGATCTACAGGGAAGTATTTACGGAAGTAAGTTGGGGGGTGATGGTTATTTGCAATATTACGAAGGGTATTATAATGCCAATCCCAATGATTTCATCGATTGGTCTAATGAAGAATTCCCTCAACTAAGCGATATGCAGGTTCTTTCACTTGGACTTTCCGCTTTTTATATTTTCAATTCAAAAAACTATTCTTATCGGGCCGCATTTGTTCGGGACGAAATGCAGAAAAAAGAAGCAGGTAGTTTTTTGCTAGGATCCTTCGTCTACTATGATGATGCCAGAACAGAGAGCGGTTTTATCCCAAAGGAGTTTCCCGATAGTACCCAATCGATTATCGACCTAAAGGAAATAAGTAATTTGGCAGTGGGTGTTTCTGCAGGCTATGCTTATAACTTCATTTTTTGGGAGAACCTCATTATTGGTCTTGCGGCAATACCGGGATTTGGCTATCAACGTGTTCATATTCGGGATCTTGATGATGTAGAGGGTATAGAAAATCAGCCCGTGGCTCAAATCTTAATCAAAGCCTCCATAGGTTACGATATTGGCAAACTCTATTTCAGCACGCAAGGCTCAGTTAACTTTCGAAATATCAGCTATAAAAACTATGATTTCGGTCTATCTACCGAACAGTTTAGGGTGGTCGCAGGTTATCGCTTTGGGCTTGAATAACTGAGGTTTCGGGTGTTTTTCATCTAAATTATCGCATATAGGTAGTTTAGTTTACCTATTGTATACCTATCAATCCAGCATCCTTATCACTCTTGACTGATATTTGTACTTAATGTTAAATAAGCTGCTTTTTTGCTTTTTGTTAAGAACTAGGTTGATACTGGTTTTAAGTATTGGCCTGGGATTTTCTCCTGCATATTCTCAAGAACTTGAACCCAGAGCACTAACAAACATACCTGTTGGGACGAATTTTGTCCTCGTAGGATATGGATATGGTCAAGGAAATATTCTGTTCGATCCGGCGGTACCGCTGGAAGATACCAATGCAAAACTTAATACGATGATTGCAGCCTATTTAAGGTCGATTGAGCTATTTGGTCTTTCTGGAAAAGTAGATGTTATTGCGCCCTATGGAATTGGTAATTGGACTGGTATTTATACCGGGGTAGATACCACTACATCAAGGTCTGGATTTGGTGACATCAGGTTTAGGTTATCATTAAATTTCCTTGGAGCACCGGCACTTCAAGCATCAGAATTTAATGATTATCACCCAGAAAATATTTCTGGATTTAGTATTCAAATCATTGCGCCAACCGGTCAATACGATCCAGAAAAAATTATTAATCTGGGATCGAACCGCTGGGTATTTAAACCACAATGGGGGTTCGCTCGAAATTTTGATAAATGGATCCTTGAGTCCTATATAAGTGCATGGTTGTATACAGCTAATTCTGAGTTTCTGGAGGTTAATGAATTGAAGCAAAAGCCAATACTGACTTTTAAAGTGCATGCCATTAGAAAGTTCAAGAATTCATCGTGGTTGGCACTTGATGCCGGTTATGGTAGAGGAGGCAGAAGTGTAATTAATGATGTAGAGCGAGATAATAGAATTTCGTCCATCAGGCTCGGTGCAACTTATGCGTTCCCTTTGGGAGCAAAACATACCCTAAGAGTGAGTGGAGTGAGTGGAATAAGGCTCGAACAAGGTGCTGATTTTGATGCCCTGACAATGAGTTACCAATATCGTTGGCTTAATTAAACTAAGTAAATAATGAAGATTATGAAAAAGATAACCATCCTAGTATTAGCAATGACTGCTTTTAGTTTAAGCTTAAATGCACAATCTGTCGACGACTATGTTGAGTTGGCCCGTGATGTATTAAATACAGAAAAAAAGGCAGCTGTAGCTGAAGTCATGCAATTAACAGATACGCAGAGAGCTCCGTTTTGGGATTTATATAATGAATATAATCAGGAAGCCAACAAAATCCATAATCAGCGTATTGCGATTATCAAAGATTTTGCAAATAACTATGAAAGCATGTCGGATGGCAAAGCAGATGAGATTTGGGTAGGTTTTTTAAGCTATCAGCAGCAATTACTAAAACTGAAGAAGTCCTATTATAAGAAATTTAAAAAGATAATATCTGCTAGCGAGGCAGCAAAGTACTTTCAGGTCGAGAATAAGGTCGAGGCTTTAATCAATGCCAGCCTTGCATTAGAAATCCCACTGATTGAAACGAAATAACAATTTAAAAATTAGTTAAACGCAAGAATATGAAGACGAAAATTTTCTCATTGATTTTATTAATGGTAATTCCTTTAACCAGTTCAATTTATGCACAGGATAAGGGCAAATTGGAGTTTAAAGGTAAAATTGGTCAAACACTTGCCGAATCGGAAGAATACTGGCCTGAGCCGGTGAAGGCACCTGAAGGTGCTCCTAATATTTTGGTTTGGCTCATCGATGATATGGGCTATGGACATAGCAGCGCATTTGGTGGACTCACTCCAATGCCTACAATTGATAAATTAGCTGACAACGGTTTACGTTATAATAACTTCCATACTACCGCTTTATGCTCACCTTCTAGGGCAGCCATAGGAGCTGGCCGTAATCATCATAATTTAGGTATGGGTTCGCACTCCCTAACAGCTATGGGTTTCCCTGGTTATAATGCCCATCCGCCTGCATCGGCTAAAGGATTTGCCGATATTCTAAAAAGAGAAGGTTGGAGCACCATGTTCTTAGGAAAATGGGATCATACACCGCAGTGGGAAAGTACATTTGCCGGACCCTTTGATCGCTGGCCATCCGGCGATGGTTGGGAGCATTTTTATGGCTTTATGTCAGGTGATATGAACAATTTCAACCCCATCATGTGGGCAGATCACACCCCCCTTCAACCTAATTATGACGCACCCGGATACCATGTTAATGAGGATATGTCGACCAAGGCTATTGAATGGATATCGATGCTAAAGGCATCTGACCATGATAAGCCATTCTGTATGTTTTGGGCTAC
>CBDUMS010000124.1:0-6786 GCA_965368405.1 uncultured Cyclobacteriaceae bacterium | reverse complement strand
ATGAAAGTGACCGGTTATTACTTCACCCATGCGCGCAAAGAAATTATCACTCAGCAGTACCCAGAGAACCGGGATACGTTGCAGATGTTCGAGCGATTTAGAGGTATTGTAGAGATGCCACATGACAAGAATAACGAACATACCTGTACAGGATGCTCCGCATGCGAAGTGGCTTGCCCTAATGGTACTATAGAAATCCTTGCCGATAGGGTTGTTGACCCAGAAACAGGAAAAAAGAAAAAGATTATTGATCAGTTTGTGTATCACTATTCGATGTGTACGCTTTGTAATCTCTGCATATTGGCATGCCCAACAGACGCCATTAAAATGGGGCAATCCTTTGAGTATGCAGTTTATGATCGCACCAAACTGACACAAATTTTGAATAAACCTGGTTCTAAGATTAGAGCTGATGTAAAAGAGTAGCTATGGAGAAGATTATTTTTTATCTTATTGCTGCAGTAATTATCGTTTTTTCGATCCTTACCGTAACCAGCCGAAAAATCTTGCGGGCGGCGGTATTTCTACTATTTGTCCTTGTGGCAACGGCAGGTTTTTATTTTTTATTAGACTATAACTTTTTAGGAGCTGTTCAACTCACGGTTTATTCTGGTGGTATCGTTGTTCTCATCGTTTTTGCAGTATTGCTTACGGCTCATATGGAGCATAAACTCGATGCAGTAAAGCCTATGAAAGCAATTGCAGCAGGGTTTATTTCCATCGTTGGAGCTGGGGTAACTATCTATGCCATGAGTACGTACCAGTTTATTCTTGGTCGGCCTGCAGCAACACCTCAGGATATAGAGACTATTGGTACTAAGCTATTAAGTTATGGCGATTATGGATATGTACTTCCGTTTGAGGTAATCAGTATTCTATTGTTAGCGGCGATGATCGCCGCGATTATTATCGCTAAAAAATCTGTAAGCAATGATTGATGGAGTAGGAGTTTTTGATGTCTTAATTGTATCCACAGTAATGTTCTTTATAGGGATCTATGGTTTTTTGGTACGTAAAAACCTAATCACCATCCTAATGTCGGTAGAACTGGTCCTTAATGCTGTGATTATCAACTTTGTGGTATTTAATAAATATCTCTACCCAGATATGATGCAAGGATATATGTTTGGCCTTTTTGCGATTGGTATCGCCGCCGCCGAAGCAGCTGTTGCAATTGCAATCATTCTAAATGTTTATAGAAGAATGAAAGGTATTGATACAGATGATGTAGAAACCATGAAATATTAACCTGAAGAGTTATGCAAACTGAATTATTTTCCTCTGTTATCTGGATTCTGATTGTCCTCTTCTTTGCTTTTGTAGTTGTAGGACTGTTTGGCGATAAATTAAAACCAATGGCATCCGGCGCCATTTCTACATTAGCGATCTTATTTGGAGCAGTCATTTCTTACGCTACAGCCTTCTCATACTTTTTTCAAGAAGGGCTCATCGATGGTAAATATCAGGTGCTCATTCCATTTCAGCATGAATGGTTAAAGTTTTCAGATACACTGGCTATTAATATGGGAATTATGATAGATCCTATTTCTGTGATGATGCTTGTTGTGGTTACAACTGTATCGAGCATGGTTCATATCTATAGCTTTGGTTATATGAAAGGAGAAAAAGGGTTTGAGCGATATTACGCCTTCTTATCCCTATTTAGCTTTTCGATGCTTGGGTTGGTATTGGCAACGAATCTCTTCCAGATGTATATTTTCTGGGAGTTGGTTGGCGTATCCTCATTTTTATTAATTGGATTCTATTATCAAAAACCATCGGCGGTTGCCGCCTCTAAAAAAGCGTTTATTGTTACTCGCTTTGCTGATCTAGGCTTTCTAATTGGTATTCTACTCCTATCTTATTTCACTAGAACTTTCGATTTCGTAACACTCCTCGATCCCAATGGATCGGCTGTTGGTTCTATGACAGGGCTTTCATTTATGGGAGTTTCTACCATTACCTGGGTTATGGTATTGATTTTTATGGGGGGAGCTGGTAAATCAGCTATGTTTCCATTGCATATCTGGTTACCCGACGCAATGGAAGGCCCAACACCCGTATCAGCATTGATCCATGCGGCCACTATGGTTGTTGCTGGTGTATATCTGGTTGCTCGACTATTCGGCATCTATGTTGCTGATCCTACCGCACTTTCAGTAATTGCCTTTCTTGGTGCGTTTACTTCACTATTCGCTGCGGTTATCGCGGTTACGCAAAACGACATTAAAAGGGTACTCGCTTTCTCTACCATTTCGCAAATTGGCTATATGATTATGGCCTTAGGTGTATCGGGTTATGGCGGAGAGGCAGGCTTAGGTTATACCGCCTCAATGTTCCATTTATTTACCCATGCAATGTTCAAAGCGCTATTATTCCTAGGAGCTGGTGCGGTTATTCATGCTGTGCATAGCAATTATATGACCGATATGGGTGGACTTCGAAAATACCTGCCTATAACTCATATAACATTCTTAATTGCTGCTTTGGCCATTTCTGGTATACCTCCCTTTGCAGGGTTTTTTAGTAAAGATGAAATTCTGGCTGCCGCCTGGATTGCGAACCCCATCTATTTCTGGACGGAGTGGGTTGTAGCCGGACTTACCGCATTTTATATGTTCAGATTATATTTTAATGTTTTCTGGGGAGAGGATAGAAATTATGAACATAAGCCCCACGAGTCGCCCGCGTCTATGTTGTTTGCACTCATTTTCTTAGCCGTTGCATCTGCTGTGGTCGGCTTTATCCCTTTCAGCAATTTTGTTTCTTCGGATGGCATTCCGTATACAACCCACATGCATATGAATGTGGCAATTATGTCTATTGCAGTTGCTGCAGTAGGCATTGGAATTGCGGCATGGATGTATATGAAACCGGGTAAATCGGCGGATAGAATAGCTGCAGCCGTTCCGGGCTTGTACAAATTGAGCTTAAATAAATTTTATGTAGATGAGCTTTACTTGTGGGTTACACATAATATTATTTTTAAAGGAATATCCGCGCCTATAGCGTGGTTCGATCGCCATATAGTAGATGGTTCAATGAACGGAATTGCCTGGGCAACACAACAATTTTCAGAAAAAATTAAAAACACACAGTCTGGTAGGTTCCAGCAATATGGTTATGCCATGATTCTTGGTGCAGTTGCCTTTGTACTGTTATTATTATACTGGGGTGCCAGATAAATATTTATAGGATGGACAGACTTAGTTTATTGATATTGGTTCCGGTTCTTACAATGCTAGCCATTGGCTTCTTTAAGGATTCTAAAAAAGTAAGATGGATTGCAGTGGCAGGGATGTCATTGCAGCTAATTCAGGTTTTGGTACTCCTTTTCGCTTTTTTCGCGGAACGCAATGCCGGGAATAGCAGTGAAATGCTGTTTGTAACGGATGTGATTTGGTATAAATCATTAAACATTCACTATGCTGTAGGTATCGACGGAGTTTCGATGTCGCTGTTATTATTAACAAGCATTGTGATTTTTGTAGGAATATTCGCCTCATGGGAGATTGAAGATAGAGCTCAGGAGTTTTTTATTACATTAATTCTTTTGGCTACCGGTGTCTTTGGGTTCTTTATCTCACTGGATTTATTTACCATGTTCCTGTTTTATGAAATAGCGGTTATTCCAATGTATTTGCTTATTGGGATTTGGGGTTCGGGGCCCAAAGAGTATTCCGCCATGAAACTTACCTTAATGCTTATGGGAGCATCGGCATTCTTACTTGTGGGGATACTTGGTATTTACTTTAATTCGGCACCCAATGGCGGGGCTTTAACATTCAATTTTATTGAAATATCGAAGATTCAAATGCCGGTGCAGGCTCAGTACTTTTTCTTCCCACTAACTTTTGTGGGTTTTGGAGTGCTTGCAGCGCTATATCCATTTCATACCTGGTCTCCCGATGGCCATGCCTCAGCTCCAACGGCGGTTTCGATGCTTCATGCCGGAGTTCTTATGAAACTAGGCGGTTATGGTGCACTTCGGATTGCTGTGATGCTAATGCCAATTGCGGCCCAGGAAATGGCCTGGATATTTATAATACTTGCCACGATTGGTTCGGTATACGGTGCCCTTGGGGCAATTGCTCAGAAGGACTTAAAGTATATCAACGCCTATTCTAGTGTAAGTCATTTAGGATTGATCCTTTTCGCATCTCTGATGTTCAATCAGGTTGCCTATGAAGGGGCGGTCCTTCAGATGATATCACACGGACTAATTACTGCTCTCTTTTTTGCATTAATTGGAATGATCTACAGCAGAACACATACCCGAAATATTAATGAAATGGGTGGAATCATGAAGGTAATGCCGGTTTTAGGTGTTGCTTATATGATTGCTGGTTTTGCCTCGCTAGGGTTACCCGGTTTTAGCGCATTTGTAGCGGAGATGACAATTTTTGTGGGGTCGTTTCAAAACGCAGATATGTTTATTAGAGTAGCTACTATCTTGGTAATTTCCTCTATTGTGATAACGGCAGTTTATATTCTTCGGGCGGCTGCAATCATGCTTTATGGCCAAATTAAGAATAAAGAATTTGAACTTCTGCAGGATGCCCGATGGTACGATAAAGTAGCCGTTTTTGTCCTAATAGGAGTAATTACAGGTATGGGCATGTTCCCGGGTTGGCTTGGCAATATGATTTTTAACGATTTAACACCTATGTTTAGCAGGATGCTGATTAACTAGGTTAAAGAATATTGATTATGGAATTATCGAAATTTTTGATCATGCGCAGTGAGTTATCACTACTTGTGCTCGTATTAATTCTGTTGATTGCGGAGATTTTTTCATCAAAGAATAGGCAGTCAAACACAATCAATCTTGCTACTGGCTTATTCCTATTACACACTATTCTTGGTTTTTTGCCAGGAATTGATGGAAAGCTTTTTGGTGGAATGTATAATCACACACCCCTGATCGAGATGATGAAATCGATCATGAACATAGGCGTTCTGATACTGTTCATGCAATCGAGTGAATGGCTGAAAAAGGAAGAGAACAAGGGTAAAGTATCCGAATATTTCATGTTGATTCTTACCACCTTAATGGGAATGTACTTTATGATTTCTGCGGGTGACTTCCTGATGATGTATCTCGGGTTAGAGTTAGCAACAATTCCCATGGCAGCATTAATTGCATTCAACCTTAAGTCATTGAAATCGATTGAGGCCGGCGCAAAATTTATTTTGCTGGCTGCACTATCATCTGGAATTATGCTTTTTGGCATCTCCTTGATCTACGGCACTTCAGGAAGTATCTATTACACCGATGTTTTAGGTAAAATGGATATGAATATTCTGCAATTTGTTGCTTTGGCATTTTTTGTGTCCGGATTGGCATTTAAAATCTCCTTAGCACCTTTTCATTTCTGGACTGCCGATGTTTATGAAGGCGCACCTACATCGGTTGCCGCATATCTTTCAGTTATTTCCAAAGGGGCATCAGCTTTTGTTTTAATTACGCTCTTATTCACTATTTTCAAAGAGATGTTCGCCGCATGGGAAGTACTGATTTATGCAATGGCTGTATTAACCATGACGATAGGTAATCTCTTCGCATTACGACAGCAAAATTTACAACGATTTCTAGCGTTTTCTTCTATCGCCCAAGCAGGGTTTATATTATTAGGCGTAATTAGTGGTACCCAATATGGGATGAGCACAGTCGTCTATTTTATATTGGTTTATGTCTTTTCTAATTTAGGGGCCTTCGGTGTTGCTGCCATTGTCTATAATGCTACCGGAAAGATTAATATAGAAGATTATCGCGGGTTCTATCAAACTAACCCAAGATTGAGCTTAGTTATGCTCCTCTCATTGTTTTCACTTGCTGGAATACCACCCGTGGCAGGTTTTTTCGGCAAGTTTTTCTTGTTTGCAGCAGCTGCCGAGAAAGGATATTATTGGTTAGTACTATTTGCGGTAGTTAATACCATCATTTCATTATACTATTATCTGAGAGTAGTTAAGGCTATGTTCATCGATCGTTCCGATGAACCAATCGTAAAGATTAGCTCCGATTTCTTAACACGAATGTCTATAGCCATTAGTGTGCTGGGTATTGTTGCGGCTGGCGTTTTCAGTCAGGTTTTTGATTGGGTAAATCTTTATAGTTGGGGAATGTAAATCAGATTAAAATGGGACTCGATTCAGGAAAACATACAGAAAAGGAGATTAATGAAAAGCGCTGCCGTGTTATAGAAACAGGTATTGAGAAATCGAGGGCAGACTTTTTAAAGACTTTATTAGAACTAAATGGCTATGAAGTAGAGGTCGCCGAACTTCCAAAAAAAGTAGAGGAAGACCCAATAACTTATATTATTGGCGTTACCGATGTGACGTTGAACCCTGTTTTAGCCGTTTATGCACATAAACTAAAGACCGCTGACGGTAATCTCGTTACCCCAGCTTATTGGAATCAGCTATCGGATGATACCATCCAGGAATATTGGGCAGTGAATGGTGGACAAAACTAGTATTTCAGGACAAATTAAGAGCAAACCAGCGGTTATGCTCTATTTTAAAAACGACCAATGCGGCCCTTGCAAGGTATTACGACCTAAGGTGCAAGAGCTTATAGAAACTAAATTTCCTAAGCTCGAATTAATTGTGGTGGATTCGATCCAGAACCCAGCCTTATCTGGAGAGTTTCAAGTTTTTGCAAACCCAACTCTTCTCGTTTTCTTCGACAGCAAGGAATATATTCGGAAAAGTAAGTACGTCTCTATTGGGGAGCTTGAAACGGAGATTGGCAGGCTCTATGCAATGATGTTTGATTAA
>CBDUMS010000123.1:0-7248 GCA_965368405.1 uncultured Cyclobacteriaceae bacterium | reverse complement strand
CGTTAAAAAGCTTGGCATTCTGTATAGCCACACTCATACTATTCGTTAAAGTTCCAAGCAAACGAACATCCGAGTCTGTAAAGGCATTTTCTTTCTCAACATTCTGTAAACTGACTGTCCCTATAACCTTATTGCCCACAATCATGGGCACAAAAATTGCGGATTTTGGAGGTAACCCTTTACTTACACCACTTCTTTCATCCCCGTACCGCTTTGCCGTTTCGATATAATTTTCATTGATGAGTAAAGGTTTTTTGGTTTTTTTAAGATGTTTGTTGGCCCATATGAGTGGCTGCGGTTTACTATACAAACGTTCATCATTCTCGATAGCAAACTCCCATATTTCGTTATTAGAATCCTCGTCAAAAGTTCTTATTATGAGGGTCTGAGTATTCAGCACTTCACAGATTCTATTTCCAACTAGAACATAAATGGCCTCCATATCCATTTCGCGCACCAGCCCTTCCTGAACACTATTAATAATGGCTAATTCTGCGTTTCGCTGTTCAGTTTCTGCCAAAAGCCGTACCGTTTCATTAAATAGGCGGGCGTTCTCTAGCGCTACCGACATGCTGTTTACCATTGTGTTAAGTAACCCAATGTCCGAACTGCTAAATGCATTTTCCTTGTCAAGGTTCTGAATGGTAACATACCCGGGCACGGAATCAGCCACTACCATAGGTACATACACAACAGATTTTGCTACTCGGGTTCCTGGAACAGGCTCATGTTTCTCACCCAAGATTTTTGACAACTCTTTTGCAGCATTTTTATTATAAACAATAGTTTGCCTATCATCAATAATTTTTTTCCGAACCTTATCATAGTTTCTTACATCCGGTTCGAAACGTTTACCATCTTCAAAGAGGTACCTGAAGGTTTCTGTTCGCTTTTTATGATTGAAAGTGGCTATTGCTGTAACTTGTGCATCGAATTGCTCCTTTATTTTATCCCCTACCAAATCATAAATGCCTTGCATATCCATTTCGGCGACCAGCCCTTGTTGAACACTATTAATTACTGCTAGTTCGGCATTACGTTGTTCGGTTTCGCTAAACAATCGAGCATTTTCTAATGCAACGCTCATACTATTGGCAAGGGTACTTAGTAATCGTACATCAGAATCACTAAAGGCATTTTCTATATCAAGATTTTGCAGACTAACATAACCACGGACTGTGTCGCCAATAATGAGTGGCACAAAAAGCATCGTTTTAGGAAATGCGGTACCCGGCGCCACTTCTAAATTCGACCCCAGCTCTATTAAGGCTTTTTCAGCATTTTCCTGAATATGAATAAGTTTATGAGTCTTTATAAGGGTTTTACGGATATTATCATAAGGACGAGCATCGGGGTAAAAGCGCTTGCCATCTTCGAAAACGTAATTAAACCATTCCGTTTTTGCTTCATGATTAAATGAGGCAATCACTGTTACTTGCGAATTGAACAGCTCTCTGGTCTTATCACCTACCAAATCATAGATGCCTTGCATATCCATCTCGGCGACCAGGCCTTGCTGCACGCTGTTTATTACTGCCAATTCCGCATTTCGTTGGTCTGTTTCGTTATAGAGACGAGCGTTTTCAAGAGCAACGCTCATGCTATTAACCAGTGTACTTAGCAAACGAATATCTGAATCACTAAAGGCATTTTCACGATCTAGGTTCTGTAGACTAACATAGCCTCGAACCTCTTTCCCAACTAATAAAGGCACATAGAGCGCAGATTTGGTTGGTTGAGTGCCAGGAGCCACGGATGGTTCTTCCCCCGTTAGTTCGGTCCATACAGCATCGGCATTTTCACTAATATAAATCCTCTTTTTCTTTTTTATTAAGAGTTGACGAAAGCTGTCAATAGGTCTGGATACTAGTTCAAATCGTTCACCATCTTCATAGGCATAGTGGAAATCTTCTATGTTCTTTTCGAAATTAAATGTAGATAAAGTAACTACCTGTGCATCAAAAAGCTCTCTTATTTTATTACCCACCAGATCATAGATACCTTGCATATCCATTTCTGCAACAAGCCCTTCTTGCACGCTATTTATAACGGCGAGTTCGGCGTTACGATGTTCCGTTTCACTAAAAAGCCTCGCATTCTCTAGGGCAACACTCATACTGTTGGCTAGTGTTATTAAAAGCTGAACATCGGAATCGCTAAAGGCATTTTCACGATCGAGGTTTTGTAAGCTTACATAACCATTAACCGTTTTCCCTATAGATAGCGGTACAAACACCATCGACCTTGGGAATGACGTACCCGCAACTGCTTTAGGAGCCTCTCCTGTAATTCTGGTATACGCTTCTTTTGCATTCTCTTGTTCATTAATAGTTTCTTTCGTTTTTATGAGCTGCTCACGGATTTTGTCTATTGGGCGTGGATTAGGATACAATCTGTCTCCTTCCTCCACAAGATACTGAAAATGCTCAATTTTCTTTTCGTGATCAAACGTAACAATAGCCGCAACCTGAGAATCAAAAAGGCCTCTTATTTTATCGCCAACAAGATCATAAATGCCTTGCAAATCCATCTCCGCTACAAGGCCTTCCTGCACACTATTTATTACTGCCAATTCCGCATTACGTTGCTCGGTCTCGCTAAACAGTCGTGCATTTTCTAAAGCAACACTCATACTGTTGGCCAGTGTAATTAGCAACTGAACATCTGAATCACTAAAAGCATGTTCACGGTCGAGATTTTGTAAACTGACATAACCCTTAATTTCTGAACCAACTGCTAATGGCACAAAAACTACCGATTTTGGGAGGGAAGTGCCCGGGACGGCTTTGGGAACTTCACCTGTAATGGTGGTATAAGCATCGCTTAGGTTTTCCTGAATATTAAGGACACGTTTAGTGTTAATTATTCGCTGTCTAAATTTATCGAATACCCGTGGTTTAGGGTATACCCTTCCGTTGTTCTCCATAAGGTACTGAAAATGTTCAGTACCTGCCTCTATATTAAACGTGGCTATACTTGTGACTTGCGAATCAAAAATATCCTTTATTTTATCGCCTACAAGATCATAAATCCCCTGAATATCAACCTGATCTACTAGAGCCTGCTGAACGCTATTGATCACAGCTAACTCAGCATTGCGTTGCTCAAGTTGTATGTTTACCTCTTCTGCCCCAGTCGAAGATTTTGACTTGGTTGTTTTAGGATTGTTACCCATGTTATGCTTAATTACCTTTAATACTAGCCACGCATTTTGCCATTATATTCCCAATATAACTTATAATTATTATTATCCTTTAATTTATGGTTAAGAGGTATTGATTATTCTGAGTTTTTACCATTATTTCAATGGTAAGTTTATTCGAAAAATTGTGCCAACGCTCTTATCCGATTCAACGAGGATCTCCCCTCTATGAGCTTTAATAATATCATAGCTCATGCTAAGCCCTAACCCTGTTCCCTGTCCAGTGGGTTTAGTTGTAAAAAAGGGCTGGAAGATTTTATCTTTAATTTCATCTGGGATGCCCGAGCCATTGTCGGAGACTTTAATTTCAACGGAATTCCCAACCAATTTAGTGCTAACCGCTACACAAGGTTTATATTGGCTTTCGTCCTTCTCCGTCCGGCTTGCAGATTCTGAGGAAACTGACTGGAAGGCATTATTGATGAGGTTTAACAGAACCCTGCCAATTTCTTGCGGCACTACATTTACTTCGGGTAATAATTCATCTAGCTCGAGATCGAATTCTGCGTTGAATGATTTGTCTTTGGCGCGTAGCCCATGATAAGCAAGTCGCAGGTACTCATCGGCTAATTTGTTAATATCAGTAGGCTCCTTCTTACTATCCCCCTGGCGCGAGTGCTCCAGCATACTTTTAACAATATCGCTGGCACGTTGACCGTGATGATTGATCTTTTCAAGATTTTGTTTGAGGTCAACAGAGGTTTCTTTGGCCTCTTCTAATTTTCCTGAAGCAATATCTTCCTGAATTTCATCGACTAGTTCAGTACTTACTTCTGAGAAATTATTAACAAAGTTAAGGGGATTCTGGATTTCATGGGCAATTCCTGCTGTAAGCTCTCCCAATGAGGCCATTTTCTCTGAGTGCACCAATTGCTCTTGTGTAGAGCGTAATTCATCTACTGTTGCATCTAGCTTTCTGTAGGCCGAGGCATTATCCAAAGCAATCGCAGCATAGTTAGCCAAATTCCTGAGAAGATTGATATGATATTCACTATAGGCACTTTCAGAAAAGCTTTGTGTTGTAATAACTCCTGTAGTACGCCCTTGGTGGATTAAGGGCAAGTAAAGCACAGATTTGGGCGATTTCCCTTCAATTGGGGCTGAATAAGATGACAAATACTTGCTATACTCCCTTTCAAAATTATTAATGAAGATCTCTTCCTCATTTTTATAGCAACGGGCCGCTAACCATCTATCTTCATCCATTGGGTTAGAAAATGCCGGAAGTACCTTGCCTTCTTCTTTGGTTGCAGGAAAATCAAGTCTGTCGAGCTTTTTATTATAAATACCGACACCAAACACCGACGCATCCATTAATGCATTAACATTTTCATAAACGGTGTCAATAATTACTTCGATGGAAAGGGAGGAGGTGATTGCACGACCTATTTTACTTAGTTTCTCCGTGTCAGCCCTGCGTTTATTTTCGGCCTCAGCACGGAGTTCGGCTTCGCGAAGCACGGCTCTTTCCTTTTCTTTCTTAGAAATTCTTAGTCGTTGTAAGCGGTCGACCGCAATAATCACCAGGACGAGAAGTGCGGCAAAAAGCAAATAGGCCCACCAAGTACGATACCACGGTGGCAATACCGTTAATTGAATTGATGCTCCTTCGTTATTCCAAACCCCATCACTATTTGAAGCCCTTACCTTAAAGGTATAATTACCCGGTTCTAAATTGGTGTAAGTGGTTGATCGTTTCGTCCCGGCTGCAACCCATTCCTTGTCAAACCCTTCCAATTGATAAGCATATTGATTTTTTTCAGAATTGGCAAAATGTAAAGCGACATAATCAATGGTTATCTCATTTTCATCATATTTAAATGTCAGTTCCTTGTTCTCCAAATTCGGATCATTGAGAGGGGAGTTTGGATCTGATTTTATAGAATTATTAAAAAGTTTGATGTCTGATATTACAACCTGTGGAGGAGTTTCATTGGTTTTTAGGCGCTCAGGGGCAAATGCGGTTACCCCTGTACCACTGCCAAAATAGAGCATTCCTCCTGCACCTTTAGCATAGGCATTCTGATCATATTCTAATGCCATTAGGCCTTCATTTAGGCCATAATTACGCACTACTTTGGCATCGGGGTTATAGTTACTAATGCCGTTATTGGTACTCATCCATAAGGTGCCATTATTATCTTCAAGCATGCCGTAGATCGTATTGTCGGAGAGGCCTTCCTTTGTAGTTATATGGCTGGCTTTACCAGTTATTTTATCAAAACGACTCAACCCACCACCGCTTGATAACCCCAGCCACAGAATATCTGGTTCTTGTCTACGCTCAATAATTACATGAACATCATTAGCTCTTATACTGCTAGTATCTTGCGGGTTATATTTATTGGCAATTTTTACCTCTCCATTAGGTTGAACGTGGTAAAGGCCTCGATTAGTACCCACCCAAATACTACCATTAGAATCCTGATAAGTAGAGTATACGCCAGGGCCTCTCTCTAGACTATCTGTGGCTAAAGGAATGATTGTAAAATCTCCGGTAAGCGTATTGAAAAGCTCTATTCCGCCGCCACTACCAATTAATAGAGTATTGGAATCGTTAATCCGTAGGTCAATACTAAAGATTTGATCTCTACCCCGATTTTCAGGAGTCCGTTCATGCAGAAACCTCTTGACCTTACCAGTTTCACGGTCGAATTTATTGAGTCCCCTTTCTCCTGCCACCCAAAACTGTCCGGCTTCATCTTCGGCAAAAGCTCTTATGTTTCCGGGAAGAAGGCTAGTCTGATTATTTGGATCATGCCGATGCCAGGTAACCTCCCTAGTTTTGGCATCGAACTGGGTGAGATAACCGCCACCTGACCCTACGTCAGTGCCTACCCAAAGTGTGCCCTGAGTATCCTCATAAATTCCCCAAACAATACCCGGTGCCAGACTCGAAGGATCATCAGGATCGTGTTTAACATTGGTAAAATTAACGGCCCCAGGGTTAAATATGTTAAGTCCTTCTGTTGCCATGCCCAACCACATCATGCCACTCCTATCTAGGAAAAGTGAGGTTACATAATTATCACTAAGGCTATTCTGGTCACCAGGGTCACTTCGATAGTTTGTGAATTCTTCTGTACGCATATCGAAGCGAGCAATGCCAGTACCTGGTCCGCCAACCCAAAGTATATTGGGATCATTGGGGTCCGGTCTTACTTCGTGAAGAAAATTTAAATCCAGCTTTTCGGGTTCAATTAAATATCTTTTGAAATCCCCCGTTTCACTGTTCAATTTTACCAGCCCTTTGCCAGTGGCCAGCCAAAGAATTCCTTGATCACCCAGTGGAATATATTGTCCCAGAACGTTCAACAGATCCCCATAGCCGGGATCAACCTCATTGTCGCTAAGGAACCGAGTAATGACTTCGGTCTCAGGTTCAATTCGATTAAGGCCATTATTCGACCCTGCCCAGATATCTCCATTGGCATCTTCACTTATCCAAAACAGCACATTCGAACTGAGCGAGTTAAGCTCATCATGAATATGCTTGTATCGGGTAAACTTACCATCTTCGCCGGCACGCATCCGATTGAGGCCATTATTAAGGGTAGATACCCAGAGATCGCCATTGCTAGCTTCCAGGGAGTAGAATACACGATCGCTTGAGATTGTTGTAGAATCATCAGGGTCAAAACGATAGTGCTTTGAAATCCCAGTGTTGGGATTCATCCGATTGAGACCACCTCCTTCGGTGGCTACCCATAGGTCTCCATTTGAGGCTTCTGTAGTAGTCCATATCCAATTATTTGATAGTGAAGTAGTGTCAAATGGTATGGAAGTAAACACCTCGAACTCATAGCCATTATAACGGTGTAACCCCCCTTGAGTTGAAACCCAAAGGAAACCATTCTTGTCCTGCATAATATTGTTTCCACTGCCTTGAGCCAATCCATTCTCAAGGCTTAGTTGCTTGAATCTTAAGGATGGCGCCTCACTGGAGAGGGCTGTTGCTTTCGGGTCTTCTTCAATTTGAGCATGTGCTTGTAACGGTGATAACCAAAACCAAAAAAGCAATAATTGTAGGCATAGAAAATAGCACT
>CBDUMS010000122.1:0-7845 GCA_965368405.1 uncultured Cyclobacteriaceae bacterium | reverse complement strand
AACGTGCCACAGAGCTCCAGACAGTAAATAATATTAGTCGTGCCATGGTTTCTCAATTAGAATTCGATGCATTGGTGGAGCTGGTTGGCGAGCAGATGAGGGAAACCTTTAAAGCCGATATTGTCTACTTGGCAATACATGAGCAAAAGACCAACATGCTTCACTTCCCTTACATGTATGGAGAGACTAGTGAATCTCGTCCATTTGGAAATGGAATTACCGAAAAGATCATTTTAAAGCAGGAACCTCTTCTTATCAATCAGGACTTGGACAAGGCTTATGATAAAATGAAAGCCGATGTGCAAGGTACGATGGTTCAATCTTTCCTGGGAGTGCCCATAATGGCAGCATCCCGAGCTATAGGGGTAATTAGTGTTCAGAGTACCGAACTTAAAAATCGCTTTGATGAATACGACCAACGACTTCTTACAACTATAGCCGCAAACCTGGGGGTGGCAATGCAGAATGCCGAGGCCTATCAGAAGCTTCAGGCTGCCTTAACCGAGTTAAGGGCAGCTCAGGAACAGCTAATTCAATCAGAAAAAATGGCTAGTTTGGGAGAGCTTACAGCAGGTATTGCTCATGAAATCCAAAACCCGTTAAATTTTGTGAATAATTTTGCCGAGGTAAGTAGTGAACTAACAGACGAAATTAAGGAAGAAACGGCTACTGGCAATCTCGATGAGGTGAATGCAATTGCAGACGACCTGAAAACCAATCTGGAGAAAATTACTTATCACGGGAAACGCGCTAGTGGCATTGTAAAAGGAATGCTCGATCATTCCAGAACTACCGATGGTAAGAAAGAACCGACCGATATCAATAAACTTGCCGACGAATATCTGCGCCTGGCGTATCATGGATTAAGAGCGAAGGATAAATCATTTAATGCTGAGTTTGACGCCCATCTTGATGAAAGCTTACCCACGATCGATGTCGTGCAGCAGGATGTAGGACGCGTTTTACTTAACCTCATAAACAATGCCTTTCACGCTGTTAAAGATGCCGAAAAGCCAAGGGTAGAAGTTAAAACCAAGGCACTGGATAACAAAATACAGATCACAGTATCAGATAATGGTTCCGGAATACCTGACCAAGTGCGTGATAAGATTTTTCAGCCATTTTTCACCACTAAACCAACTGGCGAAGGAACCGGCCTCGGACTTAGTTTGAGCTATGATATTATTACCAAGACCCATCAGGGGGAGTTAAAAGTAAACTCAACTGTGGGCAAAGGTTCAGAATTTATTATTATTTTACCACTTTAATGATACCTATGAAAATTCTCGTAGTAGACGACGAAAAAGATGTAAAGACATTATTTGAGCAAAGGTTCAGAAAAGAAATCAGAAGCGAATCTGTAGAATTTGTTTTTGCCTTTTCCGGGGAAGAAGCCCTTGAGTTGATGAAAGACTTACAACATGAGGCAGTGCTAATTCTTTCTGATATTAACATGCCCGGAATGAGTGGATTGGATTTGCTCGCGCATATCAAACAACAATTCCTAAAGCCACCACCAGTGGTTATGATGATTACGGCCTATGGTGATGCTGAGAATAAGAAAACAGCAACGGATTTAGGAGCAGATGATTTCCTAACCAAACCGGTCGACTTTAAACTTCTAAAGGAAAAACTAAACCTCACTGCTTAATGGCAAAAATATTAGTGGCCGATGACGAGCCGGATTTAGAAGCATTAATCAGACAGAAGTTCAGGAAGAAAATCCGGGAGAATCATTATGAATTCATCTTTGCTGTAAATGGTAGAGATGCACTCGACAAGCTCGTTGAAAACCCAGACGTAGATATCGTACTGAGCGATATAAACATGCCTGAAATGGATGGATTGACGTTTTTAACCCATCTTAAAGAGTCTAATTCTCTAATAAAAGCTGTTATTGTATCGGCATACGGCGATATGGAGAATATTAGAACGGCGATGAACCGGGGCGCATTCGACTTTATTACCAAGCCTATTAATTTCGAGGACCTGGCAGTTACAATGGACAAAACTATCGACCATGTAATTCAAACACGCGAGACGCTAAAGGCTGTTAAGGAAAACAATATCCTTAAAATGTATGTGGATGATACGGTCCTTAATTTTATGGGAAGTCGAGAATTTGAATCGGCCCTAATGGTTAATGAATCGGTAGAGGCTTCGGTAGCCTTCATTGATATTTGTAGTTTTACTTCTATCAGCGAAATGGAAGCCGCCGATACGGTGGTAACCATTCTCAACAATTATTTCGATGTAATTGTAAAAGAGATTATTGGTCAGGGCGGCTATGTGGATAAATTTATTGGTGATGCGGTAATGGCAGTGTTTCGTGGCGACTATCACCTCGACCGTGCTATTGAAGCTTGTCTTTCAGTTAGATCTAAAATCAGCGATTTGCCAGAACTCAAAGAGCATAAGGGCTATGCACCTAAAGTAGCGATCGGTATTAATTGTGGAGAAATGATATCAGGTAATATAGGATCTGCTACTCTTCGCAGGTTAGATTACACCATGATTGGAGATTCTGTAAATACAGCTCAAAGACTTCAGTCCATTGCCGGTCCAGAACAAATTATAATTGGAGAAGCGGCCTATGACCAAATCAAAGATTCTTTCAAGTGCGAGAAGGTTGATGATGTAATGCTAAAGCACAAGGCTGAACCAATGACTATTTATAATGTATTGGATTAAATAGTTAGTAGAACCTTTCCTAGCTGCTTCCTAGTCTACTTCCTCATTTGTTTTATTTGATCGAAGTTGATTCCCAAAGCTTTCTCAAAATACCTTATCTGTTTAACTTCAGGAGAAGTTACCAAGGCGAGCGATAAGCCATCTTTACCAGCGCGCGCGGTTCGGCCGCTACGATGGGTATAATACTCATCTTTATCGGGTAATTGATAATGTACCACAAAGGATAAGCCTTCTACATCAATACCGCGAGCGGCCAGATCTGTCGCGATTAGATATTGGACATTCTCCTTTTTAAAGGCACGCATCACTTTATCGCGATCTTTCTGCAATAAGTCACCGTGTATGGCACCGGCTGAGATATTTTTAGCAATTAACTGTTTTGCTAGTTTATCAGTTGCAGCCTTTGTTTTACAAAAAATTAATCCACGGTTTTCATTCTGAGACTTTAAGAATTGAATAAGCACTTGCAACTTATCTGCTTCTTCACAAATTAAAAACTTATGATCGATCCGTTTATTTACTACATTTCTTCGGCTAACCTCAATACGATGTGCACCCTCACTCATGTGCTGGTTTACGATCTGCTTAATGCCATCGGGCATTGTGGCAGAAAACAACCATTTGCACTCTGCCTGCGCCAATGAACTAAGAATTTCATCAAGCTGGTTTTTAAATCCCATGCTTAGCATTTCATCAGCCTCATCAAGAATAATGGTTTTAACAGCGCTTAGATCAACAGCTTTTCTACGTACTAGGTCAATAAGCCTACCTGGGGTAGCCACAACTATATGTGTGGGTCTTTTTAGACGAGAAATTTGTTTATCAATCTGGGGTCCTCCAAAAACAGCTTCGGTAAAAATCTTATCAGAATACTTCGTGAACTTGAATAACTGCTTAGCTACTTGTTGGCCAAGTTCTCGTGTTGGACAGAGAATTAGTCCCTGTACCTTTTCTAGTTTAGGATTGATTCGCTCTAATAGCGGTAGACCATAGGCTGCAGTTTTTCCTGTTCCGGTTTGTGCCTGGCCTACCAGATCTACTGTGTTCTTGATGAGGACAGGTATTACCTGTTCCTGGATTTCTGATGGAGTGATGATTCTAAGTTCGGTGAGTGCTTTTATAAACTCTTTTCGAACGCCTAATTCTGCGAAGGTTTTCAAAGTAATAATGCTTTAGCCTGCAAAGGTATTCAATTAACCAACCATTGCGACATCATTACCTTCTTTGAGTAGGCATAACCAAGCAAGGTCTGAATTATATCAGTTTTTACCCTTTAGCTTAATTGGCAAGATTAGCTTGTACAGATTTCCATTTTAATGCCTTATTTTTAGGCCATGCCGTCCATCTTGCCTGATTACGAATACGACATATTTATTTCTTATCGTCAGAACGACAATAAGCGAGATGGCTGGGTGACTAAATTTGTGAACACCTTGCGCGATGAGCTGGAAGCAACCCTCAAGAACCCAGTCTCCATCTATTTCGATGAAAATCCGCATGACGGCCTATTAGAAACCCACCAGGTTGACGCCAGCTTAGATAGCAAATTGAAATGCCTGGTATTTATTCCCATCATCTCTCAAACTTACTGTCATCCTGAAGGCTACGCTTGGGGTAAAGAATTCCTGCCATTTATTGAAATGGCCAATGCTGATGAGCTTGGAATGAACATTAGGCTAGCCAACGGTAATGTTACAAGCCGGGTGCTACCTATTAAAATTCATGATCTTGATACCGAAGACCAAGTACTTCTTGAAGAGAAATTAGGAGGACCCCTTCGGGCAATTGACTTCATTTATCAGGAACCAGGGGTAAACCGACCACTAACCCCTGAAGACGCCAAGGCCGATAACCTTAATGGCACCAGCTATAAGAATCAGGTGAATAAAGTAGCTAATGCACTCAAGGATCTTGGGGCTGCCATGCTCAGAGCATCAAAAAATGAAGGTGAACTGGCGCAGCCTCCTACAAGCCGACCACAACAGCAAAAATCGAGTAAGAAACCATGGTTAATCGGTCTTGGGGCTATTGCTATTCTAATTCTCGCTTACTTCGGATATTCATTTTTTAACTTGGCGTCTACGACTAATCTTGCGAAGTCAATTGCAGTATTGCCCTTTACTAAAGTTAATAGCGGTGACGAAATAGATGCTCTTGCATTTGGGCTCCATGATGACCTTCTCACTAAGCTCTCGAAGTATAATGAGCTACAGGTAACTTCGCGGACATCGGTTATGGAATATGCCGAGTCTAACAAGAAAATAGCCGATATCGCCAATGAACTGGGGGTGAGCTATATTCTGGAAGGGAGTATACAACAGGCCAATAACCGTTTTAGATTGAATATACAGCTAATAAGCGGCGAAGAAGACGACCACTTATGGGCCGAAATCTTTGATATGGAGTTAACTACTGACAATATTTTCCAGATCCAGTCAGAGATAGCATCTAGCATTGCAAAACAGCTTCGAATGAATATTAAGTCGGTTGACAAGTCGAGTACTCCACCTACGGAAAGCCTTGAGGCTTTGCAGCTATTCAATCAAGGTGAAATGCTTGGCCAATTTCAGCCATATAATAGTATTGATCGATTCGCTGAAGCATTATCGATTGATCCGGGTTTTCACAGGGCTAGAGCTGGCCTTATCAGAATGCTTACCCTAACCTATAAAGGAGAGCCGGATAGAATAGATCTAAAAGTTAGAGCACAAAAGGAACTTGACTATCTTGAACAAAACTGTGATGATGCCCACTTATTGTTAATGGCCCATGCTTATTACGACTATTACGCTTTAGGTGCTTTCGAGAAAGTAAAAAACGATTTGTTGCAAGGAGATCAATCGAATCCGTATGTCAACGAGACCAAGAGCTATATAGCTCGGCGTTTAGGAGATTGGGATACCTATTTTGATTTTCAGGAAGACAACTTGAAGAGAGACCCACGCAATCCACAAATCCTTCGCGATTTATCGTTGACTTATGCTTTGTCCAAGAATTTTAGTAAGTCGATAGAGCTTATTGATCGAGCTATAGATTACTCCTCAGATCCTACCATTAAAGATTTTAAGTTTAACTTACTACTCTCGCTTACCGGACGAATACCTGAGGCGGAAAAGTTTTACCTGGATGTAAAACCTACCCTTACCTCTAATCAATTAGGCGTCTGGAATTATTGGTTAAATTATTATCAACGAAACTATGAGGCCCTCGTTAATCCGGATTTTGAAGTTGCGCAAAACATGATGTCAAGTAATGGAGATTACACGATGTTGATCACCCTACCTTCTAACCTATTTAAAGCGCAAGCCTACTACATTTCTGGTGACAAAAAGAGTGCTGCTAATGAGGCGCAGATTCATGGTCAGCAATATCTCGAGATTGATAGTCCCGAAGAATGTAAGGTTCGTAGCGGGGAAGATTTTTATGCAACTCACGCGATGGAACATATTGCCAAAGGGTATATGCTGGTGTTTCTGGGTGAGAATGAGGCAGCGGTTAAAGAGGCTAAACATGCCCTAAGTCTTTATCCTTATGAGAAGGACGCCATTCAGGGGCAATCACCAGCATATTATGCTCTACGCATAATTGCACTTTCGGGTAATCAGGAAGAAACCCTCGCCACGCTTGAATATATCATGTCAATTCCAGCATGGACTTCCGTTGCAATGCTTAAGAATGACCCGATTTATGACCCTTACAGGGATTTAGAAGAATTTAAGGCAATTGTAGAAAGATACTCACAATAAAAACTGTAGCAATTCTTTTCTTCTTTATTTGTGTTAATGGAGTTGGCCTGCGTTTACGGAATATTTCTTGAGGTCAGAATCTTAGGTTAATATTTATTATACGCTTTACTTATATTTGAGAGATGCCTTCTATACTGCCCGATTTTGAGTATGACATTTTTATAAGTTATCGCCATAACGATAATAGATCTGGGGGGGTAACAGAATTTGTTGAATTACTCAAATCGGAGCTAGCTGCGACTATTAAAGAGCCACTGTCGATATATTTTGACACGGATCCTCATGACGGGCTATTGGAAAATCATCTTGTCGATAAAAGCCTTGAAGCTAAACTCAACTGTCTAGTTTTCATTCCCATTATATCCCAAACTTACTGCGACCCAAAGAGCTTTGCTTGGCAGCATGAGTTCTGCGCATTCAACAGGCTTGTAAAAGAAGACCAATTCGGTCGCGATATTAAATTACCCAATGGGAATGTGGCGAGTCGAATTTTGCCTATTAAAATTCATGATCTCGATCTGGAGGATACTAATGCAGTCGAAAAGGAAATAGATGGAGTACTTAGGGCCATTGATTTCATTTATAAGGAGCCTGGGGTAAACCGCCCGCTTAAGGTTACTGATAGGAAGCTTGACAATCTAAACCAAACCGATTTCGGAAACCAGCTTAACAAAGTAGCCAATGCCATAAAAGAAATACTCTCTGGTCTTAAAAGTGAAACTGAATCGAGTACAAGTAACGCTGAAAAAAGTTCTTACCATACTGTTAGTGCAAGCGACGTTGAGAAGAGCACCAAATCTAATTGGGAAATTGCTAAACAGCGAAATATTCCGCGAGTAGCTCTGGCCTATCTCGTGGTAGCCATTCTTTTCCTACAATTATTTGAAATAGTAGACCACTACGCACCCATGCCTTCCTGGGCTTTTATGGTTTTCAGTATTTCATTAGTTGTTGGATTACCCTTTGCCCTAATCATGGCATGGAAATTTGAGAATAGCCCATCAGGTTTTATTCAGACGCACTCAATCGCGGCAAAAACCAATCCTTATAGGCCTTCTCAAAAGAAACCTTTCTCCAATAATCGATCTATTTCGCTCTTTGTCATTTTAATCGGGTTGGCCTCACTCGGCACACGGTATTATTTATTGGATGTAATTAAAGATGAGGAAGCAAGTATTGCTATTATTCCTTTTCGCAATTACACTGGAAATGAAGACTTAGATAATTTTGGATTAGGTCTGGCTAATGAAATTAGAACTCAACTTTCTTTGAGCAAAAGATTTAAAAACATAAGCTCTGAGCAATCTACCCTCAAATATTACGACTCTGATGAAGACCCGGTTAATATTGGTGAAGCCCTAAATGTAAAGTACTTGCTACTGGGTAATTTTCAGCCATCAGGACAGAA
>CBDUMS010000121.1:0-7868 GCA_965368405.1 uncultured Cyclobacteriaceae bacterium | reverse complement strand
ACAACCAATCGCGCAATTTTCGGACTCATGGGTGCTCCATCGTTCATTATTTCATGCACTGCATTCAACAGCTCTAAATGATTGGAATCTTTCGTAATGTATCCTGATGTTCCCATTGAGAATGCAGCAAAGACTGTCTGCAGTTCATTGTTGTGGCTCAGCACAATAATATGAAGACGTGGTTCCAACTTTTTAAGCTTCTTAATTACAGACAAGCCGTCACAGTCGGGCATATCGACATCTAAAAATAAGATATTGGGGTTATCCCGTCTTAGGTTTCTTATAGCTTCAGAAGCAGTAGCGTAGGTATTAACTACATTATACTCCTTATTGCTATCAAGTATTAGCCCGTATCCTTCTCTTAGTGTTTCATTTGGTTCAATTACCACAATTCTTGGATGAGACCCAGTCATCCTATTACGATAATCCATCATGATGATTGTTGTTAAGTTAGTTTATATGAGTATTTAACCTGGCATTAATATATTTTGCTAAACTATTTTCAGTTTAACCGACCATATATTTCAACGGAATTCATCCTATTTGGTTTTAGCAACCCCGAAAATTATGATTTTTTAACAAGCGCGACTTAAAACAGACCCGTGCAGGAATAATAATTACTTCTCACAAAAAGACCCCTTTGCTACCCACAGATCTTTCTTGGTAATCTGGACCAGGTCATTGCTTAAATCTTCCAGATACTTTTCTGGATCATCACCGCGATACACTATTATCCCACCGTCAGATTGAGGAAATCTACCAGCCATTATTATTGAATCCTGCTTATCTACTGTTTGCCATAAGTCGGCAGCCGAATTATTCGTTTTATAGTTTGCGATATCATTGATATACTCAATTCTTGCGAATTTATAGGTTACCATCTCATAGGGTGGTTCAGCCAAGCAGGCTCCACCTTGCTCAAATGCTATAGGGTATAATTCTAAGTCCCAACGTTTGGCTCTTATGGCAGGATCATTCTGCAACCACTCCTTCGCTGTGTTGATACTATTAGTAGTTAGTATAAATATTCCGCCGCCACCATTAAATGGTCCCGCAACACTCATCTTTCCCTCTTGAACAAGCTGCCCTATCGAGGCCATATGCTTAGACTGAAGCTCTTCTGCAAGCTCATCAGATATCTTCTCCTTATCGGGTTTTGGATTAAGAAAGACAAATACATGAGAGTACTCTTGGGCATTAGCGGTTATTGAAAAGAGTAAAACTAAAACTGAGAGCGAAAATTTAGTCATTGGCTGCTTCTTTTAGGACTTCCGTAAATAACTGAATTTGATCTTTGCTATTGTGAACATAGGGAGAAACTCTTATTGCTGTACCTCTATAAGACACTGAAATATTCTTATCAGCGAGTTCGGCTTTAATTATTTCTACATCAACAAAGTCATGCCTAATACCAAAAAGGTGATTTGAACGCCACTCCTCGTCTTCAATCCAATAACCTGAGTCACGCAAAGACCGAATTGAATCACTCACCAGATCTTTGCAGTAGGTCTGAATACATTCCGGTTGCCATTCATTAATTTGTCTAATAGCCTCCAAAAGCATCGGAGCTAAAATAAAATTGCTATGTTCGCCTACCTCATAGCGCAAGGCCCCCGGTTGATATTTCGATTCGTAATCAACAAGGCCAGCAAAATCCTCGCTATGTAGGCGGTTAATCCAGTTCTCCTCGAAAGGGATTCCTTTATCGAAATATTCACCATAATAAGCTAAACCCAGACCATATGGTCCCAAGAGCCATTTATACCCTGCACAGATAAGTGCGTCTGGTTTAATCTTTACAATATCAAAAGGTAAGGCACCAACAGATTGTGTGCCGTCAATAATTAAAAGTGCCCCATACATTTTAGTTCTTTCACGAATAGCTTCCAGATCGAATTTGGTGCCGTCTGCCCAATGGATATGGCTCAAGGCAACAGCTGCCGTATTCTGGTCAATAGCTTCGAGTATCTTCTTATTCCAAGTTTCACCACGTTTCACCTGCAGGTTGGGCGGCTCTATTATTTGAACATCTCCTCCCTGCTCTTTTGCAAGCGATATCCATGGATAGACATTGCTCGGGAACTGCTCCCCTGCGATAATAATTTTTTTGCCACGAGTCTCTATGTTCCGCGCCACATTCGCCATTCCATAGGAGACCGATGGTATTAAAACTACCCGGTTAGGGTCGGGATTATTAATCAATTTAGAGTACTCTCTCCTGATCTCCTCGGTGGTATTAAAAAAGTCATGGCCTGAAATAAGATGCGGGTTGCTCTTCTTATTCAAAGCACTAATACCAACTTGGCTCACGGTTTTAAGTTGGGGCGCCATAAAGGCACCGTTGAGGTAGTGATGGTTCGAATCTAGATCGAATAGAGCTGATTGATTGCCTAGTTTTTGCATGATCTAAAGGTAGTTTTAAAACTGGATAGACACCAAATCGATAGTTACAAAAGTTAGCAAAACACTTAATCTATAGTATAATTCAACTTTTTGCTCTAATTTAGAAAAGCTGGTTACTTGTAAGATAATTACTGTATTAATCGGGTACCTACTAGTTATGAAGAAAATCAATAAGAAGTCATATAAGGGCATAGACTATATTAGGCTAAGCGCGTTGCCTCCTAAAGAAGCAGAAATATTTCAGAAAAAGCTTACTAGCCGTACGTTAATTAAAATAATGATATACGATGAAATTATCGATGACTGTGTCCTCTATAGTGCATATGAAACATGGATAAAAAATTATCAGCCAGATTCTGTTGAAAAACCTACCGCGGCTCTGGCTAATCGTGTTAGTCTTTCCTAATCACAATCCATAGTTATCTGGTTGTTGGTCTGCCCCTCTTATTAAAAATACAAGTCCTTCAGTGGAGTCTTCTTAAGCCACTTGATAAGAATTAATATAATCTTAAGTCGAAGAAAAGGCGTAAAGCCCAACTATTAATGACAGATTGGCATAATTCACTGCCAGAATGTAATTGGAATAACTTTTGTAACCCGCAGAGTGAAGAAAAAGTATGGATGATCCATAGCTAGGTATAATTAGAAGAAGATTTAATATTATGAAAGAACAAGGAACCATTTCTATTCACTCGGAAAATATCTTTCCGATTATAAAGAAATTTCTTTACTCCGATCATGAGATATTTTTAAGGGAGTTAGTGGCGAACGCCGTTGATGCGACTCAAAAACTAAAAAGACTGTCGGCGCTTGGCGAAGTATCAGGTGATATTGGCGATGATCTTAAGGTGGAAGTTGAGTTCGATAAAAAGAAAAAGACCATTACCATTAAGGATAAGGGTATAGGCATGACCGCTGAAGAAATTAAAAAATACATTAACCAAATTGCTTTCTCTGGTGCAGAGGAGTTTTTGGAAAAGTATAAGGACAAAGGTGCGGAACAACAAATAATAGGATTTTTCGGCCTTGGATTCTATTCGGCCTTTATGGTGGCAGAAAAAGTAGAAATTGTAACAAAATCATATCAAGATGGAGCGGAGGCTGCTCGTTGGATATGTGATGGAAGCACAGGATTTGAAATATCTACAGCAAAGAAAAAGGATCGTGGAACTGACATTATCCTGCATGTAGCAAAAGATTCTGAAGAATTTTTAGATGAATTCCGACTAAAAGGAATACTTGATAAGCATTGTAAATTCCTTCCTATCGAAATTAAATTCGGAACCAAGGATGAGCACATCCCGGATGGTAAGGACAAAGACGGGAAAGAAAAAACCAAGAAAATTACCGTTGATAATATCATCAACGATACGCATCCGATCTGGGTTAAGCCTCCTTCGGAATTAAAGGATGAAGACTATCTGAAATTCTATAAAGACTTATATCCATTTGCCGAGGATCCATTATTCTGGATTCACCTAAATGTAGATTATCCGTTTAATCTTACCGGAGTACTCTACTTCCCAAGAATTAAGAAAGACATCGAAATTCAAAGGAATAAAATCCAACTCTACTCTCGTCAGGTATTTATTACCGATGAGGTAAAAGATGTTGTTCCTGAGTTTCTACAATTATTACACGGAGTAATCGACTCGCCAGACATTCCGCTTAATGTCTCACGAAGCTATCTTCAATCGGATAGCAATGTAAAAAAGATCAACGGGTATATCACTAAAAAGGTGGCTGACAAGCTTGCTGATCTTTATAAAAATGATCGTGAATCCTATGAAAGCAAGTGGGATGATATCGGACTATTTGTGAAGTACGGAATGATTAGTGAAGAGAAGTTTTACGAAAAGGCAAAAGACTTTGTTTTACTCAAGAACCTGGACGGCAAGTATTTCACTATCGAAGAGTACAAAAAGCATATCAAGGCTAATCAAACCGATAAGGATAAAAAGCTAGTGATACTTTATTCTACTGAACCAGAAAAGCAAGACACTTACATTAAATCGCTTAAGGCTAAGTCATATGATGCGCTCATATTAGACTCAGTAATTGACAGTCATTTCATTAATCAGCTGGAGCAAAAGCTAGAAGATGTGCAGCTTAAGAGAGTTGATGCGGACACTGTGGGTAAGTTGATTGATAAGGACGATGAAATTGCGAGTGTGCTTAGTGAAGATGAAGAAAAGTCAATGAAGGAAGTCTTTGAAAAGGCCATAGATAATCCTACAATGACGGTTAGCATTGATTCGCTATCAGTAGATGAAATGCCAGTAATTATAACCATGAGCGAATTCATGCGTAGAATGAAAGATATGGCTGCGACTGGTGGCGGAATGCCAATGATGGGTGGGATGCCAGATCAGTATAATGTCTCGGTTAATGCCAATCACGAAATAACAAAGAAAATTCTTGCTGCGAAAACAGCGAAAAAGAAGGAAACGCTTGCAAGACAGGCTTTCGATTTGGCACTTTTATCACAAGACATGCTTTCAGGAAATAAACTTTCTGAGTTTATAGAGCGAAGTGTAAAGATTATTGCTAAATAATAAATACATAAGTTTGAGAAGATACTGCCAGGAATCTGGCGGTATCTTTATTCATATATGAACAAGGTAATCAATAAAGAAATTAGCGTTATTGATCTTGGTACAATTGATTACCAGGAAGGCTGGGACTATCAAGAAAAACTCTTTCAAGAAGTTATTGCCACTAAACTCGAGAATCGGGATAAGCCCGAAGCGGATCATGTGCCTACTCCAAACTATCTGATATTCTGTGAACACCCCCATGTATACACTTTAGGCAAGAGTGGCAAAAAAGAAAACCTATTGCTTGATGATGACGGGCTCAAGAATAAGGACGCATCTTATTATAAGATTAATCGGGGTGGCGATATTACCTATCATGGCCCTGGACAGCTTGTTTGCTATCCCATACTGGATTTAGATAATTTCTTTGAAGATATTCATAAATATTTGCGGCTTTTAGAGGAGGCAATTATTGCAACTTTAGAGAATTATGGAATATTGGCAGGAAGAATTGAAAACCTTACGGGCGTGTGGATAGATTTTGAGAATAAGCCAAATTCCAGACCCAGAAAGATATGTGCTATGGGTGTAAGAAGTAGTCGTTGGGTGACTATGCATGGCCTTGCCTTAAATGTGAACACAAATTTGGAATACTTTGGCAATATTATTCCTTGTGGCATCGACGATAAAGCTGTGACCTCAATGGAGCAGGAGTTAGGAAAGCCGATATTAATGAAGGAAGTCCAGCTTAAGCTCCAGGAGAATATTGCACACCTGTTTGAGATGGAGGTAAAATGAACAAGGACATTCCAGAGCTTGAGGTAAAAAATGTTACAGTAGTGGTAAAGCCCGGTGAAGAAGGTGAACACTGGTCCGTACATTTAGTTAATGAAAATACATTCCCTATTAAAGATATTCTGGTAGCATCTAAAGGCTATGGAGAAAAGGGTAAAGATCAGGAGATCACGTCTACGATTCGTCAATCCTTTGCTGAAGTCCCTCCAAAATCAGCCATTCAGATTGAGTTAATCGACCCTGAAGTGTTTCATCTTTTTAATGAATATGGGGTAACCTATTATATCGGCACAGAAATCTATTTCAAAAAATTTGTGTTTGTGCCAGATAGTATCCTATCAGAAAATCTGGTAAATCATGACATATTAAACACCAAAGTAGTATTGCACGATTAATATCACTACTTTGAATATACCTCTATCGTAGTGTTCTTGTCGATAATTTGTACCTTCACTCTATGAAGTTTTCTGTAGAAAATCTATTAGTGTTGGACATTGAGACTGTAAGAAGTTATAAGTCTTATGAGGATTTACCCGAACGACTTCGTAATCAATGGGACAGAAAGGCGGGGTTCTTAAAGTCATCGGAAGACGAGTCGCCAAAAGACCTGTTTGAAGATAGAGGAGGTATCTATGCTGAGTTTGGTAAAGTTGTAAGTATCTCAGTAGGCTTTTTTACCTTTTCTGGTCCAGATTTAGGCCTTAGAGTGAAGGGTTTGTACAATGCTGATGAAGCTGCCCTTCTTAATGAGTTTAATGAAATACTGGAAAAGTTCGATAGCAAACGCCTGGTACTTTGCGCCCATAATGGTAAAGAATTTGATTTCCCCTATTTATGCCGTCGAATGCTAGTGAACAATATCGGCCTTCCCGATGTTTTAGATATTGCTGGTAAGAAACCATGGGATATTAACCATATCGACACCATGGAGCTGTGGAAATTTGGTGACAGAAAAAACTTTACCTCGTTGGAGCTGTTAGCTGCACTTTTTGATATTCCCACCAGTAAGGGCGGTATCGATGGCAGCCAGGTAAGCACAGTTTTCTATGAAGAAAACGATCTGGAAACTATTTCAAAGTACTGCAGTAGAGATGTATTAGTTACTGCACAATTGCTGCTTAAACTAAATCAGCAAGAATTAATTAAAAATGAACACATTCATTTTGTTGACGAATAATTTCAATAATAAGCCGTCAATAAATCCATAATAATGTCAAAAAAGAAAAAAATCAAGCTTAAAAGCTCAAGAACCCGGTACAATGCCAAGGAACTGCGTAGTCAGATACTAGGATATCTGGATTCAAATATTCATAATGCCTATTCAGCGAAGCAGCTGATAAAACGATTAAATATTCGCGACCAGCCCTCTAAGGCTGCGGTGCAACCTCTTTTAATTTCATTAAAAGAATCTGGCCAGGTGGACCAGATAAGAAATAGCTACAAGAGCAAACGAAAGCCAGAGGTAATTACGGGAAGGGTAGACCATGTTAACTCTCGATTTGCCTATGTGGTTACCGATACCGACTATGGAGATGTATGGGTTAAAACCGAACTCCTTCATAACGCTATGAATGGAGATACGGTAGAGATTTCTGTTAGTCCGAAACGACATGGCAAAAGGCCAGAAGGCAAAGTATCGCGAATCGTTGAGCGAGGTAAAAATGAATTGGTGGGCAGGATAGAGTTTTCGCCAAGGTATGCCTTTGTGATTGCCGATAATCGTAAAATATATTTTGACTTCTTTATCCCGCTCGAGAAAACCTTAAAAGCAGCCCATAACGATAAGGTAATTATAAAAATAACTGAATGGCCAAGAGCAGATAAGAATCCAGTTGCCGAAGTCGTGCGTGTATTAGGTAAAGCCGGGGAACATGAGGCTGAGATCCACTCTATTATGGCAGAGTTCGATTTGCCTTTTGAGTTTCCGGAGTCGGTATTAAGAGAATCGGAAGAGCTAAATGATACTCCCGACAAAGCGGAGATCGGTAGACGAAGAGATTTTAGAGGGATAACAACCTTTACGATAGACCCGGCAGACGCCAAAGATTTTGATGATGCCTTATCGGTAAGATGGCTAGATAATGGCAACATAGAGGTAGGCGTTCACATCGCCGACGTAACGCATTATGTAAA
>CBDUMS010000120.1:0-7915 GCA_965368405.1 uncultured Cyclobacteriaceae bacterium | reverse complement strand
CAGGAGGAAATCTTGTTTTTAGGAGTTTCGCTTTTGAAGGAGGTGCCTTGCCCGAAATATATGCGCCTTTTGAGTACAATGGTGGATCCAGCATTTCTCATTTAGATGAAGCGACTTACCCAAGCAATAATGCTAATTCACTAATGACCCCACAGATCGGGGCATCGGAATCTATTCATGATCCTGGTCTCGCTCTTGAAATGCTTGAAGACATTGGATGGATATCAATGGATATCGATCACAATGAATTAGTGGATACGGAAGATGTAAATTTATCTAGAGAAGTCACAGCTACTGTTGCAGGAGATAATGCCATTATTGCCGATGGGGTTAATTTGCATTATACATTCTCTAATAATTGGACCGATGAAGTTATTATACCCATGGTAGCTACGGCTAACCCAGATGAATTTGCTGCAGAAATTCCGGCATCTGGAGATGAGGCAACAGTGAGTTATTATCTAACAGTTGAGGATACCGACGGAAGGATTTTTACAAAACCTGGAGAAGCACCCGAATTCTTTATGCAGTATAATGTGGGGCCAGACACTTCAGCTCCAATTGTTAGGCATACCCCAGTGGTAGTGGCGTTGGTAGACGATCCGATCATAGAAATCTCGGCGAGTGTGGAGGACAATTTAGGTGCTGGACCATTAATAATGACGTATAGAACGAATGGGGGTGCTGAGAGCGAATTGGAAATTCCCATTATTTCACAGGACATCAATGGAGAGTATTTTGCAGAACACTTTCTGGAATGGGATTTAGGGCCATTGAATCTTTTAGAAGGAGATATTTTGGAATACAGATTAACTGTAGTCGATAATTCCATTGCGGGAAATACAACGAATAGGCCTGCAAACTCATCTGAGTTTTATGAGGTTAGAGTCGAGGCACTGTTGCCGGCTGCAACATTCTACATTACCGATTTCAGTAATGCACTAAATGAGTTTTCGGGCGAAGGTTTTACCATAGAAACTCCTTCAGGATTTTCCAATTCTGCCCTTCATTCAGATCATCCCTACAGGATAGGAGCAGGAGTGGATCAAAATGATACTTTGGAGCTTACTCAGACCTTGAAGGTTCCGATAATACTGGCCAAAAGTAATGCCACTATTCGATTTGATGAAGTTGTTCTAGTGGAACCTGGTGAGCAGGGAGCTGGTTTTGGGTCTGATGAATTTTGGGATTATGTTGTTGTAGAAGGCTCTACTGATTTCGGTGCAAGTTGGACCTCTTTTGAGGCAGGTTATGATTCTCGTGACAATGCCGACTGGCTAACAACCTACAATAGCGACCTTCAAACAATCACAATTGGAGAAACTCAGTATCAAGACTCCAAGGCAGTAGGTAGTGCATCCCTCTATCGGCCAAGAGTAATTAATATGCTTAGTTCAGGACAATTCGAACCTGGGCAACAGATCTTAATCCGCTTTAAAATCTATGCCGACCAGCTCGCTGCTGGTTGGGGGTGGGCAATAGATAATTTAAAAATTCAGGTAGATGAGGAAGCACCTAAGATTACACATGTACCAATTGACTATGCCGTTGAGGGTGATAATCAACTTGGTATACTTGCAAAAATAACGGATAACGGGGTACTGGACTCGGTGACATTTGAGATTAATATTGATGGACAATCTGAATTAATTAGTATTGATGAGGAAGTAGATCTGTATGAAATAAATCTTAATTTGACTTCAGTATCTGCATCTTCTAGCATTAAATACCGAATAGTAGCTGTAGATAGTGCCTTAACGCCCAATACTACAATTTTACCGGAGACTGGTTTTTTTGAAATTCCGATAGCAGTGTTGGGCGAACCTAAAACGATGTATATTAATGATTTTACTTCCGAAACAGATGATTTTATTAGTACTAATTACTCGGTAATATCTTATACCGGTTTTGCTGATAATGCACTGCATTCACCACATCCACATTCAAATTCGCCAACCGGTACAATCTCGATGTCTACAGTTTTAAAATATCCTATTAAATTATCAGGTACTCGTTCCTGGATGAGCTTTAAAGAGGTAGGTATGGTGGAAGTAATAGGGGATGGCTTAACCGTAGAAGTATCTAATGATAATGGGATAAACTGGTATCCGGCGGTAGACAAATATGGTGCAAGCGATAATAACGCGTGGAATTCGGCTTTTTTTCCTAAAGATTCTGAAGGAAACTCAACGGGAGTTGGTACCGCGAACCTTTATCAAAATCGCTTAATAGACTTACAGTCTCCTCCAGAGATAAATGCTAACGATGAAGTTCTGGTTCGTTTTACCATGTTTATGAATGATAATAAACACGGTTGGGGTTGGGCCATAGATGATCTTGAAATTCAAGGACCGACTACTGCATTGGAGGAAGATTTATTTGCAGCTCTGGATGTATATCCTAACCCCTCATCCAATGGTCGAATTATGTTGGAAGGTGAATTTTCGGGTAATAGCTCCATTATTTCAGTAACGGATTTATCGGGTAAGTTACTGAAGCAGGAAAATATTGATATTAAAAATAATTATATAAGCGAGGCAATCGATCTCGGGCAACTTAATGCTGGCATTTATTTAATTTCTGTTCGATCGGAATCTCAATTATTTACAGCAAGGATTATTCTTGACTGAATCTTTAATGAGTGAGCAGGATAAGCTATTCACCGCGAAACAGCTTGCATTGCGCAATGGTGTAGATCGCCCTGAAGTATGGGTCGCTTTTGAGGGCTTAATCTACGATGTGAGTAAGTCACGTTTATGGCGAGAAGGAAAGCATTATGAACATTGGGCAGGTCAGGACCTAACAAAAGAACTAGCCGATGCACCTCATACACGAAATGTATTTGATAAATTTACTGTAGTAGGAAAAATAAAACTACAATGATAGTTGTCGCCGACAGTGGGTCCTCGAAAACAGCCTGGACACTCATTGATTCTGATGGGGAAACTCAGATTACCACAACCAGTGGGTTAAACCCGATGCATACCTCACACGAGGATTTCATTAGGATACTTCGTGAATCAGATTTGTCATTTTGGCCGACCTCAGAAGTAACGTATGTTTACTATTATGGGGCTGGTATCGCGGACCTCACAATGCAAAATGTGGTTTGTGATAATCTGTCTCACGTCTTTAATAGCGCAAAAATATCCGCAGGTTCTGATTTACTAGGTGCAGCAAGGGCTGCGTTTGGGAATAAAAAAGGCATTATAGGCATATTGGGTACAGGGTCGAACTCTGGCTATTATGACGGTAAAAAGATTTTATCTACGATCCCTCCGCTTGGTTATATTTTAGGCGATGAAGGGAGTGGCACCGCACTGGGTAAAGCCTTTGTGCAGCATTTCTTAAGAAACCAGTTGCCGGATGTGATCACCAATAAATTTAAACAGTTTTATGCTGATTATGATCGGTTGCTAACATCGATATATACTCCTAAAGTATCAGCTAAAATTCTTGCCTCGATGGTCCCTTTTCTTCTGGAGCACAAAACCGAGCCTGCGATAAAAAATATACTTGAAGCCGAATTCCAGCGCTATTTTCAATTATTTGTCAGCTACGACCGATCGATGCCTATTGTACTGGTTGGATCAGTAGCCTATTATTTCAAAGAAGAAATTGGCAATATTGCACAAAATGAGGGACTAGTCATTGCAAATATTATTCAGTCACCAATAGAGGGTCTTACCCAATATCATATCCGAAAACAAATATGAGTCAAACCGAAGCAGCATCTAACTATAACGATCTCGAAAAAATGTCGGTACGCGACATTTTGGTGAATATGAATACGGAAGATACGACAGTACCCAAAGCTATAGCCCGGGCTATGCCACAAATCGAGGCCTTAGTTCCTGAGATTGTCATGCAGATGCAAAAGGGCGGGCGTCTTTTTTATTTAGGTGCCGGCACTAGTGGTCGTTTAGGAATTGTAGATGCTTCGGAATGTCCGCCGACATTCGGTGTGCCGCATGGTTTGGTCGTAGGAATTATTGCAGGTGGCGACACCGCTATTCGAAAGGCTGTTGAGTTTGCGGAGGATGACCCTGAACAAGGCTGGAAAGATCTGCAGGAATATCAAATCAATCATAAGGACGTTATTATTGGACTGGCGGCTTCTGGCCGTACACCCTATGTAATTGGTGCTCTAGAAAGAGCAAAAGATAAGGGCATGATTACCGGCTGCATAACCTGTAATAGAGATACTGAGTTGGCAAAGGCATCGGTATTCCCAATTGAGGTTGTTGTAGGCCCAGAATTTGTAACCGGAAGTACCCGTTTGAAAGCAGGCACTGCACAAAAACTAGTCTTGAATATGATCTCAACGGCAGTAATGATTCAATTAGGGAGGGTGAAAGGCAATAAGATGGTTGATATGCAACTATCCAATAATAAGTTGGTTGATCGTGGCACTCGAATGCTAATGGAAGAGCTCTCGATTGGTCGGGCAGAGGCCGAGGAATTGCTCGAACGTTTTGGCTCTGTAAGAAAGGTTATTGATGCGGTTCGAAGTGGTGATATTTAGATTGTCTCTATTGATGCAATAGCAGGAATAAGGTATAGTTTGCCCGATTTCAACTCTTTGCATAAGACTCGAGTTCGTCGTTTCTCAATTTTTTGATAATTCTTTTTCCTAAATATAAACTGGGTACCAACACTTAGTTCGTCTAAGGTCTTGTCAGCGGAATTCTCGTCATACGTTTTTAATGCTCGCCATAAATCGGGGTCTGAAGCCGCAGCCGCTTTAGGGTTTCGCATATGTTTAGCTACTTTACGAAGCAACATATCAGGGAATATGCTAGTGTTTAGGAGAGGGAGCATCAGGGTTCGAAAGGCATCTTTCCACTCTTTGCCATGGGCTTTTCTGCTTCTGGGGTATTCTTCCGCTACTTTTAAATGAGCGAGTTCATGGATAAATGTAATCAGAAACTGGTATTGATTAAGGTTCCGGTTAATAGTTATCGTGAAGTTATTGTTGCGGTCTCTTCTGAAATCTCCGAGCTTAGTAACGCGTTCTCGATTTATTATTAATCGAAAATTGTACTTATCGAGTAACAACTTGATATATGGATGAGAACGATCGGGAATGAATTGTAACACGTTGGCAAATAAAAAAAGCCTTGCAAAGGTTCACAAGGCTTTTAATCGATATTAATCAAAATTATAATTAAGTATATCGCTTTCTATTCTACAGCAGTTGTATCCATTTCCATTTCCACGGCAGCAGTGTCGGCTTCCATCTCCATATCATCAGATTCCATCGCTTCGTCGGCCGAAGTTTCCATCATTTCTGTTGCTTCCTCGGTATCTTCTTCCTGAGTAGCTGAGCCTCCGCAGGCCATCATTCCAAATAAGAATGCAAAGGCAAATAGTAGTGTTAGTAATTTTTTCATTTTAGTTAGATTTAGGGTATAATATTTAGATATTCATACAAATGTAAGAATAATCTAATTTCAATATCACTTCTTGCGTAGAAAGATTCGAATCGGAGATCCTTTTAAATTAAAATTTTCGCGCAGTTTATTCTCTAAAAACCGTTTATATGGATTTTTAACATACTGGGGCAAATTACAGAAAAATGCAAATGAGGGTGTAACCGTAGGTAATTGAGTTACATATTTTATTTTAATATGTTTCCCTTTGAGTGCGGGCGGCGGATAATTCTCAATAAATGGCAGGATGGCATCGTTAAGTTTAGAAGTTGAAATCTTTCGAGCACGGTTATCATATACTTCGATAGCGGTTTCAATGGCTTTGAAAATTCGTTGTTTTTCAAGAACGCTAGTAAACACTATCGGCATATAATTCAAGTCTCCTAATTTTTCGGCGTACTCCTTTTTTAGCCGATCAATGGTATTGGTTTCTTTATCAACCAAATCCCATTTGTTGATCATTAACATCACACCTTTTCCGTATTTATCGGCAAGACTAATGATATTGATGTCTTGAGCCTCTAAGCCTTGGGTAGCGTCTACTAAAACTATACAAACATCACTTTCCTGCAATGCTTGTAGCGACCTCAGAACAGAATAGAATTCAAGGTTGTCCTTTACTTTCGCTTTTTTTCGTAATCCAGCAGTATCTGTTAAAATAAAATCTTTACCATAAAGAGTATAATGGGTATTTACGGCATCTCGGGTTGTCCCGGCCTCATCGGTAACGATACTGCGCTCCTCACCAAGTAAGGCATTAAGAAACGACGATTTGCCAACGTTAGGCCTTCCAAGAATAGCAATTTTAGGTACTTCGGTAGCATCACTAACTTCGTCGGGGTCAAGCTCCGCAACTACAGCATCGAGTAGCTCTCCAGATCCCGATCCATTGGAGGATGATAGCGAAAAAACCTGATCAAATCCCATCGCGTAAAATTCACCGGTTAGATGGGTAAGTTCGGTGGTGTCGGCCTTATTGGCTGCGATAAATACAGGCTTTTTTAATTCGCGTAGAATATGACCAAAATCCTCGTCTAACCCGGTTAGACCAGCCCGTACATCCACCATAAAAATTATGGCGGAGGCTTCGTTCAGCGCAGTTTTTACTTGTTCACGAATAGCCCCTTCAAATTTGTCATCCGAGCCTGTAACGTAACCACCGGTGTCGATGGCCGTGAAGGTTTTACCATTCCATTGGGCAACACCATATTGTCTGTCGCGGGTTACTCCACTTTCGTTATCCATAATGGCCACCCGGCTTTCTACTAACCGATTAAAAAATGTCGATTTGCCTACATTGGGCCTACCTACTATTGCTACTACATTTGCCATTATACGTATTTAATATCCAAAATTTTTAATCTCTCGTTCCTTTCTACGCCAGTCGTCGGCAACTTTTACAAAGGTTTCAAGATGTACTTGCTTATTGAAAAACTTTTCTAGATCCTGTCGAGCTTCTATCCCAACCTTTTTCAATGCAGACCCTGCTTTACCAATAATAATTCCTTTCTGACTTTTCCGCTCCACGAAGATTTCGGTTCTAATACGAATTATTTTATCATCTTCTCTAAACGATTCTACCACCACCTGGGTGCTATAAGGAATCTCCTGCTTATAGTTCATGAAGATTTTCTCGCGAATAATCTCTTCTACAAAAAACTTTTCGGGCTTATCGGTGAGCTCGTCTTTAGGGAAATATGCCGGGTGTTCAGGAATATAGTCCATGACGCGCTTAAATAGGGTCTCAATATTTTCACCGGTGAGAGCACTAATAGTTAAGGTTTCAGTAGGCTTAAACGCTTCGTTCCAATAGGCTAGTTTATCCTCAACCTGTGAGCCTTTCGCAAGATCGATTTTATTTAGAATTAGAATTACCGGCTGTTCGGCATGTTGAAGTCTCTTGAGTAAAACTTCATCGTGCTTATCATATAAATCAGTAACAAACAAAATAAGATCGGCATCTTCCATCGAAGCACTTACAAACTTCATCATAGTCTGGTGAAGCTCATACTCGGGTTTTAATATACCCGGCGTATCGGAATAAACAATTTGAAAATCTTCGCCGCTCAGGATACCCATGATGCGATGTCGGGTTGTTTGGGCTTTTGAGGTGATTATAGAGAGTTTTTCGCCAACGAGCTGATTCATCAGGGTAGATTTGCCAACGTTAGGCTTACCAATAATACTTACGAAACCTGCTTTATGATTTTTTTGCTCTGACATATATTATTCTGACATAATCCCCTCTCTAGAGGGTAGGGAGTAGCTTTTGGCCTAATCCCTTCATTAGGTATAATAATTACTTAATATTTTCTACAAAGGTATTTGATTTTTCCCACCTTACGTCTACTTTTGTGCTCCCAAAGCAATTTTCTTAACGAGATTAAGTTCATTTGGGGTTTGAAGATGAAAATTTCAAATTAAAGACATATCGCGGGGTGGAGCAGTTGGTAGCTCGTTGGGCTCATAACCCAAAGGTCGCA
>CBDUMS010000119.1:0-8079 GCA_965368405.1 uncultured Cyclobacteriaceae bacterium | reverse complement strand
TAAATCAGGAATGGAATAGCAAGCCTTATTTGAAACAGAAGTAGGATAAAAATGAGTAAAATTAATCCAAGTGTTGAAGCATATCTTATCAATGGATGTGGCCGATGCTCATTTTATCGCACACCACAATGTAAAGTTCATACCTGGTCCGAGGAACTGGTAAAGTTACGAGGACTTGTACGTGAATGTGGGCTAAAAGAAGAGTTCAAGTGGTCGCAACCTTGCTATACATTCAATAACAAAAACATTCTCTTAGTAACGGCTTTTAAGGAATATGCCACAATTGCATTTTTTAAGGGAGCTCTATTAAAAGATCCAGAAAAAATTCTTGTTGCCCCAGGTAAAAGTTCGCAAGCCGTTCGTCAGTTCCGCTTCAATAAGGTTGAAGATATCCTTAAAATGGAGTCATTTATTAAAGAGTATATAATTGAAGCTGTGAAATTAGAGCAGGAAGGGGAAACATTGAGCTTCAAGAAGAATCCAGAACCAATCCCAGAAGAATTAAAAGAAAGATTGGATCAAGATTCAACCTTCAAAGCGGCTTTCGAGGCGCTCACGCCCGGTCGTCAAAGAGGGTATATTATTCATTTTTCGCAACCAAAGCAATCTAAAACCCGCGAGGCACGCATTGAAAAAAACAGGGCAAAAATTCTTAGCGGTAAAGGGTTCAATGATAGATGATTAAGGCTTGTCGAATAATAAATCTTTCTTGTTCTTTTTATTCTACCCCTCTAATTGAACGGCTCGTTCTTCTGGCACAATATGTGTTTCATTTTTCGATAGTGCATGAACAGTAAGCAAAGAATTATTAGAACTGTAGGTGGTATTGGAGCATTCTATAAGAAAATCTTGGTGCCAACCTTGCCCATAGCAATCCTGTTTGCGCTAGCAGGTGGCTCAGTTGCTGCCTTCGGCGTAGCTTATCTTTTCATTTCTCTTAACCTACACTTCTTCATCTATGAAATTTTGTACGCCAGAGATTATTACTTCTACTATAATATTGGTTTGAGCAAACTCAATTTATGGTTGGCGACATTTGGAATTGGCGTTGCAGTCGGGCTTTTTAGTATTGGATTGGGGATATGACTAAGCTACATGTTGATAGTGTAATAAAAAGTTATGGCTCGAAGCAGATTCTTACCGATGTTTATCTATCCTGTTCTCAAGGAGAGATCATTGGTTTACTCGGTAGAAACGGATCGGGTAAATCAACATTGTTAAAAGTTATTTTTAGTGCAATTAAAGCAGACAATAAGTTTGTAAAAGTTGGCTCCAAACTAATCAGAGGTATAGAAGACAGTCGTAATCTTATAAAGTACTTGCCACAAGATGGCTTCCTACCTGGACATCTCAAAATAAAAGACGTTATTCAACTTTTTTGTGATCAGAAAAATGCAGAAAAACTATGTGCGAAAAAAGTTATCCAACCCTGGCTGAATAAAAAACCAGCACATTTATCGAGTGGTGAAGAGCGACTATTTGAAGTACTACTAATTCTTCATTCTGATGCAAAATATATCTTAATCGACGAACCATTCAATGGTGTAGCTCCACTTTACCGCGATGAAATCAAACGTCTGATTAAAGCTAATACTTCTACAAAAGGATTCATTATTACAGATCACGATTACCGAAACATTCTAGACTTAGCGACAAAAACGGTTATTATGTTCGACGGTGGAACCAAACCAATCACAGATGATGACGACCTTCGGCTCTGGGGCTACTTACCCGACCCTCGATAGTGAATGCTCCTACCAAAATTGAATGGTTAAAGGCTTTTCCAGTTTTCTGTTTTAGTAAAATTGATTGAAAATCATCTTTAAACTATGCGTGAGAATTCGTAACTTGAGTTAACAGAAACCTGCTATTCTCAATAGCTAATACCCGACGCGATGGAAAAAGAATATCTCGACAGCATCAGGAAGCAATTTGAGTATTATAAAGTTCTTGGTGAACGAACCATTGATCAGCTTGATGACAGCGAGTTGTTCTGGCAGTATAACGATGAATCAAACTCAATAGCTATAATCGTCAATCACCTCTGGGGCAATATGATGTCACGCTGGACAGACTTTCTAACAAGCGATGGTGAGAAGGAATGGCGGGAACGTGATAAGGAATTTGAATCTGTCATTAAATCAAGAGAAGAGCTTTTCGAAAAATGGCAGGAAGGCTGGGCATGCTTATTCAGTGCGCTGGATTCACTTAATAAGGAGAATTTTGGTACGGAAGTTTTCATTCGCAACCAATCCCACTCCATAATTGATGCAGTGAACAGACAATTTGCTCATTACTCCTATCATATCGGACAACTGGTATATCTAGGAAGAATGATTAAAGCCGAGAAGTGGAAAAGCTTAACCATTCCAAAAGGTAAATCAGCAGAATTTAATAAGGCCAAGTTTTTTAGAGGAAAGCATGATGGCCATTTTTCAGACGATATCATCAATCAAGAATAATGGAAAAAAGAACACTTTCTGAGGAAGCAATTGTACCTGATGATGCATTGATATTCTCCATAATAAAAGATAAGCAAATTGTTTGGAAGGAGATGATGGCATATCTGTATGGCAATAATACCGACATTAACCAGGTTTGGAAATACTATAGAGATGGCAAAAGCTGGCTATTACGGGTTTTAAAGAAGAAAAAAACGATATTCTGGGTTAATATTCTGGATGATACATTCCAGGTTGCATTTTATTTTGCAGATAGGTTAGAACCAGAAATTATAAAGAGCAAATTAAGCGACGACATCAAAAAGGAATACCTAAAAGCTAAACGCTGGAATAAATCACGGTGTATTTCTATTGATGTTGCGGGTTTAACAGATCTGCCCAATATTAAGGAACTAATTGACCTCCGAGTTCGGCTTAAGTAAAAACCCATTAGTTTATTGACCTTTTGTAATATCAACTACTATCCATATACTTATAACGGAAAGTCGATCCGTACCTATGATAAAAGCTAGTTTCAAGATTCTGTTGCTGTGTTTCATTGTCACGACACAATGGAGTTGTAATAAGTCTGAACCCCAGCGTAAGCCAAACATACTTTTTATTTCTATCGATGATCTACGCCCTGCTCTTGGCGTTTACGGTGATACGGTAGCGGTTACACCAAATATCGATCGCTTTGCGAGCGAAGGAATGACATTCCGGCAAATGTTTTGTCAGGCTGCTGTTTGTGCCCCGTCGCGAGCGAGTTTAATGACGGGTTTGAGGCCTGATTCAACGCGCGTTTGGCATTTGGGTGATAAATTCAGGGAGATTAATCCCGAAACGGTAACCATGCCACAGTATTTTGCTCAATACGGTTATCATACGGTGAACATTGGTAAAATATTTCATAATTATATGCCCGACTCAGTTTCCTGGGATGAGCCCGACTTACGTCCAGCACGCTACGTGAAACCAGAGTGGTTAGGACGAGATGGCGAAACATTTTACATCAGCGAAGAAGTCAATAAATCACAGGTAATAAAACGAGATTCATTATTGAGATTAAGGCCTATACGCTATGCCGATGGCTGGAATACTGGCCCGGCGTGGGAAGCTGCCGATGTACATGACACCCTTTACTTCGATGGTGCACAGACTAAACTAGCCAAGCAAACACTTAATAGACTTGCGAAAATGGACGAACCATTTTATCTCGGTCTTGGCTATTTTCGTCCACACCTGCCTTTTACAGCGCCCAAGAAATACTGGGATATGTACGATCCTGAAAAAATACCAATAGCTAATAACCCCAACATTCCAGAAGGTTCGCCTCTTTACTCCATGAATTCGATGTATGAATTAAGACACTACGATGGATTTGGAAAAATTGGACATCCAACTTCTGAATATAGAATGAGTGAGGATACCGCACGAATTTTAAAACATGGTTATTATGCTAGTGTGACTTATATCGATGCTCTTTTAGGTGACCTATTCGATCATATGAAGATGCTAGGGATTTACGAAAACACCATAATTATTATTTGGGGCGACCATGGCTGGAAACTAGGTGATCATAACAGCTGGGGCAAAATGACCAATTATAATATTGACTTACAGGTGCCAGTGATTTTAAGATATCCAGGCCAAGACAATAGAGGTGCTCAAACCTTTGCTATTACCGAGATGGTAGACCTTTTTCCATCACTCTTAGAAATCGCTGGCATAGATGTACCTGAATATCTCCAGGGAACCAGTTTCGCTCCCTTAATAAGTAATCCTGAATTAAATTGGAAAAAGGCAGCATTTAGCCAATTTCATCGCCGGCCAAAAGTTTCGGCAGACGGCAACCGATATATGGGCTATTCAATTAATACTGCGAAGCATCATTACATTGAATGGTACACATGGGATCATATAACCGGTGACAGAGGCGAATATGTTAGTGCCGAACTCTACGATCGAGAAATGGATCCCTTCGAAACGAAAAACATTGCAGAAATTGAAGAGCATTCGGCGCTGGCAACTTCTTTATCAGAGCAGCTTGCTTCAGGCTGGCGAAACGCGAAACCTCAATAATTATACGTTTAGATCAATGAAAAAGAACCTCATAATTTTTCTGCTTGCTATAAGCACTGTTGTTGGATTCACATTAGCCTATTCTCAATATTCTCGCGCAAGTCGCCTAGTAATAGAATTGCAGCTTCAAAGGGAACTTAGTGAAAAGTATAAAGAATCGGCAACTAAAGCTAAAATTGCAGTCACCCATGCCAGGATTTCCGAGCAGGCAGCTCTGGCAGCTATGGAGAGGGCTAAGAAAGCCAATAGGAAATGATCTTAACTAAGAATCCAGAAGTTGACGTAGTTTTTGCTCGATACCCTCCATCGGTTAGGAAACAAATGCAAAAGCTAAGAAAACTTATATTAAGTGTAGCTGAGAACGCGCTTGAATTGCCCAAGTTGGAGGAAACACTTAAATGGGGAGAGCCCAGCTATCTTGCGAAACACGGTAGTACCGTAAGAATCGACTGGAAAGAAAAGAATCCCGATCAATATGCCATCTATTTTAAATGTACCTCTAAACTGGTGCCAACATTCCGTCAGCTATATCCAGAAACTTTTCAGTTTGAAGATAATCGGGCTATAGTATTTAGATTGGATGACAGTATCCCAGAAAAAGAACTTACCCATTGCATTAAAATGGCTCTTCGCTATCACAAGTTAAAGCATTTACCTTTTCTTGGGGGCTTGGGATGACGTAATTCGGTATTCATAATAATCTATAGAAGGTATGCCCAATTCAATAGACGAGCTTATAATAACAGAAACAGGCTTCGAAGACTTGAGGCTTATCGCTGATATACACACGGCCGCGTTCGGCAGCGATGAAGAAGCTACGCTTACTCTAGCATTATTAGAAGATGAAACAGCTCAACCTGTACTTTCTTTAATTGCGAGGCTTGATAATATTGCGGTTGGTCATATTCTGTTCACAAAAGTCACTTTTGAAAACGTGACAGAATCTCCTAATATGTATATACTGGCCCCATTGGCGGTTATTCCGGAGTACCAGGGAATGAGTATTGGCGGCAGTTTGATCAACAAAGGAATCGAAATTCTTAAAGCCAGGTCTACTGCCCTTGTTTTTGTCCTGGGCCACGAATCCTACTACCCCAAATTTGGTTTCAAACCAAATGCTGAACATTACGGGTTTGAGGCACCCTACCCTATCCCAAATCAACATAAAGATGCCTGGATGGTTCACTTTCTAGATAATGCACATTCAAAAAATAGTGGGCTAAAAGTTAAATGCGCCAAACAAATGGACAATCCTAAGTACTGGGAAGAATAATTCACTCAATTAATATTGGCTGGTAACTTATAATTATCTTTAGGAACATCGCAACTATGTTTCCTGGAATAAAAGGGAGGTTCGAATACTTAAACTATAAGATATGTACACGGCTAGAATATATGGAATACGACAAATGGCTCTATGGACCCGCTATGAAACGCTAGGTTTTATCCTAATTATCGCAGCTTGGGTCAGTGCCTACTACTTTCTTGATTTAGATTGGCTAAGAATACCTTGGACACCCATGGCACTAATTGGTACAGCAGTAGCGTTCGTTATAGGTTTTCAAAATAATGCTGTGTATGGTCGAATTTGGGAAGCCAGAAAGATCTGGGGAGGAATCGTAAATACCTCACGTACTTTTGGAGCTTTTACCCAGGACATGTTAACGAATAATCATACCAAAGAGACGTTGTCTGAGAACACTATTAAAAAAGAAGTTACAGTCCTTACCTACAGGCACATCGCATGGATGACTGCCCTCAGACATGCTATGCGTAGTAAAAAATCCTGGGAAACCACCAGTGAACACAAAACAAATACGGAATGGGGTCTGCTACCGCCAGAGAAAAAAACAGAGCTTGCAGATGACTTAGTACCCTATCTTAGCAAAGAAGAGTTGGACCATGTATTGAGCAAAGACAATACACAAACAGCTTTATTATATGCTCAATCACATCATCTAAGAAAACTTAAAGATCAGGGCATTATTTGGGAGTTCTCCTTTCTAGAGCTTGAAGGTTTAATAAAAGAACTTTTTACATTGCAAGGGCAAACAGAGCGCATTAAGAATTTCCCATATCCGCGACAATATGCCACTTTAAACCACTATTTTATGTGGTTACTCTTACTCCTTTTGCCCATGGCATTAATCCCTCAGTTTATCGATATAGGCAAAAATATTGCTGCTGCGTACCCCATTATTGGCAATATATTTCTCTTTTTATCGGTACCCATTTACGTAGCAGTTGCCTGGATGTTTCATACCATGGAACGCATCGGAAGGAATGGAGAGAATCCATTTGAGGGCACCGCAAACGATGTTCCTATAAGCACCATTGCTCGTGGAATCGAAATCGATTTACGTCAAAATCTAGATGAGAGTAAAGATGAAATTCCTGCACAATTCCCGGCAGATATGGGCATACAGTTTTAAAATGATAACCCAATAAATCAATTTTGATGGGAATGGCAAATAGTAGCGGGTCTTCTGTAAATCTTCTACCTTACTCCGGTGTAGTTAATTACTTTGATAATGTTCTCGAACCAGAAAGTGCCAACAACTACTTCTTGTTGCTTTCGAACGATATTGAATGGCAGCAAGATGTGATAAAAATCTTTGGTAAGACCATAACCACCAAACGTTTGGTTGCCTGGTATGCCGACTCTGGCATTGAGTATACCTATTCCGGTATAACCAAAACAGCTGCTAAGTGGACACCCACGTTACTGGAACTAAAATCGATCGTAGAGAAGGTGACCCTTGATCAATACAATTCATGTCTGTTAAACTTCTATCATGATGGCGATGAAGGAATGGGCTGGCACACGGATAATGAGAAAGAGCTTAAACCAAATGGTGCAATAGCCTCCTTGAGCCTAGGTGCCGAGCGTAAATTTGTTTTTAAGCATAAAGAATCCAAAGAAAAGGTACCCGTTCAACTCGAATCGGGCAGTATACTCCTTATGAAAGGAACTACACAAGCAAATTGGCTGCATAGCTTACCAAAATCCAAAAAAATCGCAAACCCAAGAATCAATCTTACGTTCAGGCAAATAATAACAACGACCTGAATTTTAAATCGATAGAACCAATTAGAGCCTATTCATGTTTTAAAGTTGACAACACAGTTAGTTTTCTGTGTTCTAATTATTACACTTAATAAGCAGTAAACTCAACAGCGATGCTAGCTAATTTAATTGGTCTATTATTACCTCTACTGATGAGTTCAACGCTTATCTATGACTTTAATTCAAACTCCGATATTCGCGATTGGCGGATTATTGACGATGTAGTGATGGGAGGTCGGTCTAATGGCAGTTTAAAATTGAATAAGGAGGGTCACGCAATTTTTAGCGGCGATGTTTCACTTGATAATAATGGTGGTTTTTCATCCGTTCGATTTCGCCCTAGCGGACTTAGCGTTGCCAAATCTGATAAAATCTCAATCCGACTTAAGGGTGATGGCAAGCAATATCAATTTAGGGTAAAAGATGATCTGGGAAGGTATTATTCCTATATAACCAGTTTTGAAACAACCGGAGACTGGGAAGACATTG
>CBDUMS010000118.1:0-8194 GCA_965368405.1 uncultured Cyclobacteriaceae bacterium | reverse complement strand
TGGGAGTACTACCAGAAAAGTGCATAAAGTACCGCTGTAAGAATACAGGTTACAAGTGCTGAAATATTAAAAGTAGCATTAGTTTTAAAAAGTCCTCCGCCAAGATTAATCCCTTTAGCATCGTCTTCCCCTTTGCCTGTAACATAACTAACGAGAACCACCACGACCATACTCAGCAATGCTGTTAGGCCCATTTGGTTCATCCATGGCATGTCAGGAACGAATTTAAAGCCGATGGCAATAGGAACAGAACTAAGTGCGCCCCAAATAGCTCCCTGATTATTGGCTTTCTTATAAAAGAGACCCAGCATAAATACAGCCAAGATCCCCGGGCTCACAATACCCGTATATTCCTGAATAAACTGGAACGCCTGATCAATGCCTCCCAATAAAGGTGCCATTACGCAGGCAATCGCTAAGGCAATAGCTGCAGATAGTCTACCGGTATTCACCAGTTGACCTTCGCTGGCCGTTTTATTGATGTATTGCTTATAGATGTCCATTGTAAAAATGGTAGAAGTAGAGTTAAGCATCGATGCCAACGACGATACAACTGCCGCTGTAAGAGCTGCAAAAGCAACTCCTTTGAGTCCGGATGGAAGCAGCTGAAGAAGCCACGGGTAAGCCTTATCAGACTGGCCTGCACCCGGCAAATTAACCTGACTCACCTCACCGAGGCGAGCCATAATAGCGGGATCGTTCACAATCACATAAGCTGCAATCCCCGGTATAACAACGATGAATGGAATGACTAACTTTAGAAAAGCCGCTAGTGCAATCCCTTTCTGAGCCTCAGGAAGAGATTTTGCTGCTAATGTACGCTGGATAATGTACTGGTTAAAACCCCAGTAGTACAGGTTGGCGACCCATAAGCCACCAATTAAGACCCAAATGCCCGGCAGGTTACTAAATTCGGGATTGCTCTTATCTAGAATCATATGAAAACGATCAGGTGCCGCATCTACTAAATTTTTAAAGCCAGCCATTACACCGCCACCATCAGATACTACATTGAGCGCAAGGTAGGTGGTTACCAAGCCTCCAAAAACTAGAAATACCACCTGGATCACATCGGTCCAGGCAACGGCCGAAAGGCCTCCATAAAGCGAATATGCGGCGGCAAACAAGGCTAATCCAATTACCCCATACATCATCGGCACACCCATGATCGTTTCTAAGGCTAATGAGCCAAGATATAGGACTGAACTTAAGTTAACAAAAACATATAAGGCTATCCAGAAAACAGCGAGGATTGTTTTTAACTGTGTACTAAAGCGCTTTTCTACGAACTCGGGGATCGTGTAAAGGCCTTTTTCGATGAAGATAGGCAGAAAGTACTTACCAACAATTAACAAGGTAATCGCGGCCATCCACTCATACGATGCAATGGCCAAGCCTAAAGCAAAACCAGATCCAGACATCCCGATAAATTGCTCTGCAGAAATATTAGCAGCAATTAATGAAGCTCCAATAGCCCACCAGGGTAAAGATTTACCAGCCAGGAAATAATCTTCAGAATTCTTTATATGGCCTTTCTTGTCGCGGGATACAAAGAGACCAACTCCAAGGATGAGGGCACAGTATGCACCAAAGATGATAAAATCGAGTGTGGAGAAATTCATGGATTAAGGTATTTAGGTGTTAAGGATTTTATTAGCAGTTTCATCCCGAAAGAATATCATAGAAGTATTTAGTAATTACAACATAGTTGAGGTTAACAAATGATCATAGACTGATTAATACAAAAAAACCAACCTATTCAATTTAGACTGTTCAGTCTAATAAATAATAGAAACGCTCAATAAAATAAGAGCGCTTCTATCAACTAACCAAGTAAAAAACTACTATTAATCTAAATACTTTTTGACCTACAGGATTCCCCAAGAGATCAAGTTCCTCCAATATTTATTTTCACTCAATAACATCTTTATCCGAATACAAGATCGTTTGCATCGCACGAGGTTCAATGCTTGTAGGCAGTTGTTGCTCATTTACATACAGGTTATATTCTATTTGTTTATCAGTTGGATTCATGACAATAGTTACTAATTGTCCATTCTGATTCTGCCAGGTAGTGCTCAATAAGTCACTATGGCTACTTGTGGTGCTTATTCTTAGAGCGCCAGCTTCAACAAATTTAGAAAAGTGACCGATATAGTAATAAGAAGGTGTATAAATTAGCTCTCCCGATCTCGTGTCAGCATGAATGGGCGCAAAGCAGAAGTTTTCTACATGATTAGGGCCACCAAACTCATTTAGTAAGATATTCCAATCTGTCCAACCAACGGTGCCTTGATTAAAATCGGTAATCATAGATCTGCCATAACGCTCGGCGTTTGGCCAATATTCATATTTTAGTGAGTCGAAAGCTTCATTACATCCTTCTGTAAACAACAACTTTTTATCAGGATACGATTGAGTCACATTTGTCAAATTATCGAATTTAGGATCTCCTCCTGCCCAGGTTTCATACCAATGGAAACCTATTCCCCATGCATATTTTGCCGCTTCAGGATCATCAAAAATTACATTTGCTCTATTTGGAATCAAGTCTCGATTATGATCCCATACAATGATTTTTTTATCTCCCAAACCCTCCTTTTGTAATGTTGGCCCTAGGTAGTTTTTTAAAAAATCACGCTCTTGCTCCGCAGAGTAAATACATGACTCCCATCGCTGTTTGGCCATTGGTTCATTCTGGATAGTTAGGCCCCAAATTGGAATATCTAATGCTTCATAAGCTTTGATGAACTTTGCATAGTACAATGCCCAAGACTCATAGAATTCTGGAAGCAAACTTCCACCCTGAAGCATACTACCATTTGATTTCATAAAAGCAGGTGGACTCCATGGACTAACATATAATGGTAGTTTATTCTCACTCTTTTCCATTATCTTTTTAATGAGTGGGATTCGATAATCAAGGTCATGAGAAATATCGAAGGTTGCTAAATCTTTATCTCCTTCTTCAATATAAGTATAGCTACCTGAACCGAAATCGGCACTATGGATTGTGGTTCGTAACAAGGTATAGTTTATACCATTATCGCCGAAGTATGCATTTAAAAACTCCTCTTGCTTATTTGGTGGTAATTGAGCAAACACCTCCGCACTTGCATCTGTTACAGCTGCCCCTATTCCCAAGAATTCCTGAAAACTATTATTAGGGTTTACGAATATCGAGCGCTCATTCTCTAACGGCTGCGTTTTGCTCTCAAATGATACCGTCTTGTCCATGGCAAGGCGCTTTTCTGAATTTTTCGCCGTAGTATAGATTTCTGCACTACTAAGAGAACCTAGTTCTTTTTGTACTGGTGCCATTTCGTTCGGTGGTTGATTGGTGCAGGCAACCGCGTATATCGCAAAAAATAATATTCCAATTCTATTCATTTTTCCATATAAATGTGGCAACAGATCCGGCATCTAATGTTGCCGAAAAAAATGTTGTACTATCATTGACATTTATCTCTCTAGATTCCTCAGTATTATTAAGTACGAGAAGTACAATTCTATTATCTGTGGTAAGAAAGCACACGTTAGGTGTCTCGTTAGGATAATTTGATGCAATCCTTTTTGAGCCTGATAAGACGAACTTAGATGCATGCCCTACCACGTAGTATCCAGCGTTTCGAGTAACGTTATTGCCATCAATGGTAATTCCTCCTAAGCAGGCTGTACAGCCACCGTTTGTATGAGGTGTTAAGCTAGGATTAGATGATAAATTCCATTCGATAACTGCTTTTGACCAATTACGAGTCGCACCAATAATAATTTCTCTTGTATGCCATCTTAGATCTTCAGGAAAAACTCCTGGCGCTCCAAACCATTGTTCAGTAAAGTATATGTTCTTATCTTGATGTGCATTGTGAACTAAGGACAGGTCGCTAATTTTTCCACCGTATAGATGGAATGCCGATCCATCAACATATCTTCTAGCATCACTATTGTCTAAAATCGAAATTGGGTAGTCGGTGTTATCAGCATTATGATCGTACAAGATGATTTTTGTTTGAATTGCATTCGCTTCAAATAATGGTCCTAAATGATCTTTAATAAAAGTAGCCTGCTGGAACCAGCTCATGCCCATACTTGGGTTATTTCCCTCATGTAAAGGCTCATTCTGGATTGTTATGGCATCAATCTCAATCCCTTCTGATGCCATTGCCTCAATATATTTTTTAAAATATGTAGCATAGGAGCTATAATATTCTTGTCTAAGCTCTCCTCCCTTTGTTGCATTATTGGTTTTCATCCAACTAGGAGCTGACCACGGAGAAGCCATTATCTTAATATCGGGATTAATAGCTATAATCTTCTTTAAAAGAGGAATCAGTATATCTCTATCCTTATCTAGGGAGAAATTTGTTTGATCTACATCGGTTTCTCCAATAGGAAGATCGTTATATGTAAATGGTTCAGAGTTTAGATCTGAAGCTCCAATGCTTATCCTTAAGTACGAGATATGGATTGCATCGCTACCTGTCCCAAATAGTTCGGATAGTAAGTCTGCCTGAGTTGATGCTGACATGGCAGTTATATGCTCTGCACTTCCGCCTGTTAAAGCAAACCCGAAACCATCTACCTCTTGGAACGATACATTTCGATCGAGATTTATATCTATCCCTGAATCTTGGTTGTAGCTTCTTACAAAGTCTACTTGTTTTGTAAGAGCTGCGGCTTTATTCGCTTTGGTTAAATAGACCTCAACTTCCGGTGGTTCTGGAGCTATAGGTGGTGGGTAATACTGCTCATCTTTTCCATCACACGATAGTAAATTAGCAATAATTACTAAGCAAGCCAGAATTCCAATTCCCTTTAAATACATTTTGATAAGAGTAATAATGAGTTGGGAAGCCCCAACTCATTAGTTCAGTTTATTCTTTAGCTATTGCTTATAAAACTTCCTTAATAACGACATTATCAAGGATTATACCATCTCCAAATGTGGCCACTTCGCCGTCAGGGGCAAAACCTGATCCTACCTTGAAAGCAAGGAACGCTTTACCATTTGAAAGCACACTATCTACTACTGTGAACTGACCATTAGCTCCCATAAGCTTTTCTGAGAAATCATTTTTAGTGCAGTTAGCTGCAATTTCTAGTAGAGTACCTTCAAAAGGTGAAGCTGAGCAATTTTCTGTCCCATCATCTCCGAAAGCTTTTATCTCGAATTGAGCACCTCCACCAGGAAGCGGATCTTCATTTACAATTTCGTCCACCGTTGCAGGAACTAGGTAAACTTCAAACCACGTAGCTAGCGTACCGCTTGAGCTACTAAGATCGCCATCTAATTGATATGTTTTCCCAACTTCAAGTTCTACTTCTTGATAAAGAACGTAATTAGACCAATAAGTTGATTGTTCCATTCCGTCAGCGTCCGTGTAGGTTCCAGTTTTAAAAGCATAAGTTCCATTGTCAAAGTCATGACCTACCGCATTATCATCTGAGGTCCATAGCTGATTTCCAACCCAACCGGTGTTGTCTTCAAAATCTCCATTAGCAATAAGGTTTGGTCCAAAGCCAGACACAGACAATTCCTGGGTGATATCATCGGTTCCTCCAGTATTTGTTGCAATTAACTTAACAGAATACGTACCACTAGCCGTGTAAGTGTGCTTCGGACTAGCCTCAGCAGACATGTTTCCATCACCAAAATCCCAGCTATAGCTTTCAGCATCCACAGACGAATTGGAAAAAGTGACTTCCAACTCATTAACAACAAATGAAAAGCCCGCTAAAGGTGGCTCTACAACAGGAGCCGGGTCTTCCTTGCACGACCATATTACCAATGGTGTAACTAGGAGCAAGTAAAATGCTGAATTTCGAATTATTTTTTTCATGTTCTTTTGATTTAAATTGAAGAAAATTTTTATGGTTAATAATTGTGTTTAGATATTATTGATTTTGTGTTAAACTCGGATTACGATCAAGTTCTTCTTGCGGAATAGGCAACAATATTTTGGAATTAATCATATTATAATCAAAGGGATTACCCGTACGGAGGTCTATCTCAACAAGGTTATTCATAACATTCACTACCTGCCCAAACCGAACTAGGTCATCCCATCTTTGGCCTTCTTGGGCAAGTTCAAGGCGTCTTTCATCTAAAATAGCTTGCATCATATTGCTTTTGCTCGACAGATCACTCGCGGTGAGATCTGGTAAGTTGACTCGTGCCCTTATTCTATTAACTTCGGTAGCTGCCTCAGCCAATCGATCTAGCCCGGCTAAAGCCTCTGCCTTTAACAAGATCACATCGCCAAGACGCAATAAATGTAGTCTATCGGAACTAGCCCAGCCGCTTGCATTTTTCCATTTATAGGCAAAAGGAATGCTGCTGCCTACGGAGTTACCCCAAAATTCATCTACCCAACTAACGGCTTCGAAAAGTATAGTTGCATCACGTCGAATATCATCTCCCTCAGCATTGAATGCATCAACAAGGTTATGTGATGGCGTTGTAAACTTGCGCCAACCATCTCCAGAAATTGATGGTGGAAGATGCATTTGTGGGCCCCAGGATCCCTCAGCTCCACCAAGAAATTGCACTTCTAGAATCGATTCTGCATTATTATAATTGTTACCATCGAACAATTGTTCATAATTTATAAGTTGATAATTTGCAGCGCTAGTTTCAACGGCAAGGCAATAATCCAGTGCTGCCTGGTAATCAGGAACTGGCCTTTGGAGAGCCGCTTTAGCCGCAAGAGCGTTTGCCGCACCGGCCGTAGCTCGAGCCTTATTAACGCTGTTATCTGAACTGTAAACTTCAGGAAGCAAGGTAATTGCTAACTCAAGGTCAAGCAGGATTTGATCGTATACCTGATCATCGGTTGATCTTGGTATTCGTATATCCTCTGGTTGCGTTGACGTAGTTTCATTAAGGATTAGAGGTACACCTCCCCAGCTGGTAACCAAAGTATAATAGTGATAAGCTCTTAAAAAATACGCCTCACCCATTATCTGATCTCTTCGTTCTTCAGATAAGTTTGCCGGATCATTTACCAAGGGAGCTCTGGCCAAAACGGTGTTTGCTTTAGTAATGGCGTTATAGATATCTGCCCAGTTTTCAAAAAGCCGAGAATTAGTTGGAGTTATTGTAAGCCAATCTACTTGAAATATTTCTGGATTATCACCACCGGCATAGTGGTTATCAGATCTTACATCCTGGAAAAGTATTTTATCCCAAACATAATATTCAGCAGACTGAAATGATTCGTATGCCCCAACCAATGCCGCCTCTATCTGGCTAGCATTTTCGTATCCAATATCACTAGTTTCCTCCGATATTGGTGTCAAATTAAGCTTTTTGTCACAACTAACGACAAGAAGCAGTCCGATTGATAAAACACTGATTATAAATTTTGAACTTTTCATTTTTACTTGATTAGAATATGATGTTTAAACCAGCAATTATATTTCTTGTTTGTGGGTATGTTCCGAAATCAATACCTTGAGCCGTATTGCTATATCCAAAAGCATTGACTTCCGGATCAAAGCCTGTATACTTAGTGAAAGTAAAGAGGTTCTCCCCTGTAAGATATACCTTGAACCCAACCAACTTCATCTTATTTAATACTGATTTTGGGAGGTCGTAGCTCAAGGTCAACGTCTTAACTCTCATATAAGAACCATCTTCGATAAATCTTGTTGAAATTCTTGAATTGTCAGTATTGCCCCAGGATGAGCGTGGAATATCTGTAACGTCTCCAACATTTTTCCATCTCCGATTTACTGCACTAGATTGATTTTTTGGATCTGTCATGCCTTCAGTATCGAATCTAGTTGCATTTAGTACATCGTTGCCGTATACCCCTTGAAGGAAAATAAGAAGTGTTATTCCTTTATAGCTGACTGTATTGGTCAAACCATAGATAAAATCAGGGTTAGCGGAGCCAATGATACGTCTATCCTCAGGAGTAGGGTCAAAAGTACTGGCGCCATCTTCGCCTAAATAAAAGGCATCGCCTGTGGTTGGATCGACTCCTCCGTACTGGTATCCATAGAAAATCCCCAATGGTTCTCCTTCTCGTACTAAGCTCGCTTCTCCTCTTCCTGCAATAGCTCCAGTAAAAAACTCTTCTCCTTGAATATCAACTACTTTTGCTCGGTTAAATGCTATATTAAAATCAGTATTCCAACGAAGGTTGTCGTTATGAATATTCGTCGAATTAAGCATTAACTCAATCCCCTT
>CBDUMS010000117.1:0-8238 GCA_965368405.1 uncultured Cyclobacteriaceae bacterium | reverse complement strand
TTTACTATTAAAGAATCTGCTGTAGAGGAAGGGGTCGAACCTTCACGATGTGGTTAGCAAACGTTTATCCCAAACTCATCGCCCTCGAGAGAGGAGGGTGCGTCTTCCGATTTCGCCACCCTACAGTGTGTAATTTTGAGGATCCTTATGATCCTCGATGTAATTAGAAGTAAATCAAATAAAGCTGTAGGGGAAGGGTTCGAACCTTCACGATGCGGTTAGCCAGAGATTTGTCCCAGAATCATCGCCCTCGAGATAGGAGGGTGCGTCTTCCTGTTTCGCCACCCTACAGTATGTTTTTTGTATAACTCGTTTGTTATTGTTGATCCAAAAGTAATAAAACAATCCATACATTAAAATTTAATCAATAAATTGATCATTTATTTACACTATAATTAATATTTTTATGATATTACTAAATAAATGATAATTCAGCATGCAAAAACAGGCCAATAATTACGAATTCGACAACATCGATCTTAAGATCCTTCAGGAATTGATCAATGATGCGAATAAACCATATACAGAAATTGCTAAAAAGGTTTTTGTTTCGCCAGGAACAGTACATGTTCGAATGCATAAACTCGAAGCTGCAGGCGTTGTAACCGGAGCAACGCTTAATATCGACAATACTAAAATCGGACTAGATCTCACTGCCTTTCTAGGGATCTATCTTGCCAAGAGCTCCCTCTATGATAAAGTGCTCGAAAAACTAAAAAAGATTCCTGAGATTTCGACAATCCATTACACCACAGGTAATTATAATATGTTCGTTCGCATCCATTGTCGCAACACAGGTCATCTTAAAAACTTATTACATGATAAGATACAACTCATCGATGGGATCGTCCGGACAGAAACCATCATATCGTTAGAAGAAAGTCTTAACCGTACAGTGAATGTTAAAGAGCTCGTAAAAGTTCCTGACTAGCTAACTCCCTCTTAGCCTTAAAGTTGTGATACAAACTGTGCTTTAGCCAAAACAATTCTTCAAAAATCTTTGAAATCAAGGAACTATTTAGGTTTTTATCTCCTTATTCTTATTTAAAATGATTATAAATAAGCAAATTATTTATAACTTTGTGTGCTATACTAGAAGATTCACATGAGCAAAGATGATCAAATATTAGAGGAGTTTACCTCTCAGGAATACGAGCATGGCTGGTCGATCGATCTGGAATCAGATCAAGCGCCAAAAGGACTCAATGAAGATACTGTACGATTCATTTCTCTAAAGAAAAATGAGCCTGAATGGTTGCTCGAATGGCGATTAAAAGCCTTCAGAAACTGGCAGAGCCTGGCGGAGCCCAAATGGCCCAATGTTCATTATCCTAAAATCGACTTTCAGGATATCATATATTACTCTGCTCCTAAAAAGCCAAAAGAGCTTAAAAGTCTTGATGAAGTTGATCCTGAATTAATAGAGACCTTTAAAAAATTAGGAATTAGCCTCGAGGAGCAAAAGCGACTTACGGGTGTTGCCGGAGTAGCGGTTGATGCTGTAATTGACAGTGTATCGGTTGCCACCACCTTTAAAGAAACCTTAGGAGAGCTCGGAATCATTTTCTGTTCGTTCAGCGAAGCCGTAAAAGATCATCCCGATCTTGTGAAAAAATATTTAGGCTCTGTCGTCCCCGCTACGGACAATTATTATGCTGCACTTAACTCTGCAGTTTTTAGCGACGGGTCTTTCTGCTACATACCAAAGGGTGTACATTGTCCGATGGAGTTATCAACTTATTTTAGAATTAATGCTGCAAATACAGGGCAGTTCGAGCGCACCTTAATTGTTGCCGAGGAAGGTTCTTATGTGAGTTATCTTGAGGGATGTACGGCTCCTCAGCGTGACGAAAATCAACTCCATGCCGCTGTAGTAGAAATCTATGTGGAGAAAGATGCAGAAGTAAAATATTCAACTGTTCAGAACTGGTACCCTGGCGACAAAGATGGCAAAGGTGGTATCTATAATTTTGTTACCAAAAGGGGTATTTGTGCCGGCGATAATGCTAAACTTTCTTGGACCCAGGTGGAAACCGGTTCCGCTGTAACCTGGAAGTACCCGAGTTGCGTGCTTAAAGGCGACAACTCGATTGGCGAGTTTTATTCAGTTGCAGTTACCAATAATTTCCAGCAGGCAGATACTGGAACCAAAATGATTCACATTGGTAAGAATACCAAAAGTAGAATCGTTTCTAAAGGAATATCAGCAGGACATAGCCAGAACAGTTATCGAGGTCTAGTAGATGTGAGTAAACGTGCAGTAAACGCCCGTAATTTCTCACAGTGCGACTCCCTCCTTCTCGGAGATAAATGTGGTGCACATACATTTCCTTATATAGAGGTTGATAATAACACGGCTCAGGTAGAGCATGAGGCAACAACCTCTAAAATTGGTGAAGATCAAATCTTCTATTGCAACCAGCGTGGTATTGATACCGAAGCTGCAGTTGCCCTTATTGTAAATGGTTTTTCTAAAGAAGTATTAAATAAACTACCCATGGAGTTTGCCGTAGAAGCACAAAAGCTGCTTGCGCTAACGCTAGAAGGTAGTGTAGGTTAAAAGATATAGATTGATGTTAAAAATTAAAGACTTAAAAGCCTCTGTAGAAGGCAATCAGATATTAAAAGGCATAAGCCTTGAGGTAAAACCCGGTGAGGTGCATGCTATCATGGGCCCTAATGGTTCAGGAAAAAGCACACTAGCCTCGGTATTAGCGGGTCGCGAAGATTACGATATCGATGGAGGCTCAGTTGTGTTCGAAGGCGAAGACTTACTTGAACTTGCTCCCGAGGATAGAGCGCGTGCCGGTGTATTTTTGGCCTTCCAATATCCTGTTGAAATACCCGGTGTAAGCACTACGAACTTTTTAAAAGCCGCTGTGAACCAGGTTAGAACCTATCGCGGGCTAGAGGAATTAGATGCCGTAGCCTTCCTGAAGGAGATGAAGGAGAAGATGAAAATCGTTGATATCGACCAAGAACTACTTCGCAGATCATTGAACGAAGGATTTTCTGGTGGCGAAAAGAAACGAAATGAGATTTTTCAGATGGCAATGCTTGAGCCAAAACTGGCGGTACTCGACGAAACCGACTCTGGATTAGATATCGATGCCCTTAGAATTGTCGCAAATGGAGTTAACACGTTAAAGTCAGACAAGAATGCTACGATTGTAATTACGCATTACCAACGTTTGTTAGATTATATCGTACCTGACTACGTGCATGTATTGTATAAAGGAAAGCTCGTGAAGAGTGGCACTAAAGAACTAGCACTAGAGTTAGAAGAGCGCGGTTACGACTGGATTAAAGAAGAACAAGATCAGGTTACGGCTTAATGGAAACTACAAAAAATACAGTTCTAAATAACTTCGAGGCTGCATTTTTGGAGCTTTCGTCCAAGTTAAATGGTGCCAGTCACTCTCCTGCTCACAATACAAGAAAAAAGGCTTTAGAGCAGGTTGTAAAAGATGGTCTACCTACCCGTAAGAATGAAGAGTATAAGTACACCCCTCTCTCTAATGCACTAGAAAAAGCATTTTCCGGGTATGTATTTCAAACTAAAGCGCCGCAAATATCATCTAAGGAAATTCCGGACGTTCCAGGTAATAAATTGGTGTTTATTAATGGATTCTTTAGCGAAGAGGATAGTAATATAGACGTAATAAAAGGGCTCGAAATCAAAGTGATTTCTTCACAGAAAGAGCTCATGGATAACGATAAAGACTCTATTTATCAAGATCATTATGCAAATCTAAACCTTGCGCTAGCGAGCTCGGGACTCCATATTAGAGTGGATAAAGGCACCGTAATTGAAGAACCTGTTCATATTGTCCATTGCATAAACGCTGAGAATGATAAAGCAATGGCCACCCTGCGTCATGATATTGAAATTGGGGAAAATGCACAAGCAACAGTTTGTGAGTACTTTATCGGTACGGGCGACAATGCAAATTTCACTAATATCGCTTTTGAGTCAATTGTTGCACAAAATGCAATCTTCAATCACTATAAGTTTGGTTTAGACAGTGATGCTGCCTTGCGGATTGATAATACAACTTGTCATCAGGAACAGCACTCAGTATACAATACCATTAATGTGAACTATGGTGGAAAAATCATTCGAAACAACCTGAATATTCTCTTGGATGGCGAGTACTGTGAATCCAACCTTGATGGACTCTATATTCCTATTCAAGGAGGGACAATCGATAATCACACCGTAGTTGATCATAAAATGCCGAATTCCAATAGTAATGAGCTCTATAAAGGAATTATGACAGATAATTCTAAGGGTGTATTTAACGGAAAGGTGTTTGTTCGGCCAGATGCTCAAAAGACTAATGCGTTTCAGTCGAACAAGAATATTCTAATGAGTGACACTGCCACAATTAATACTAAACCTCAGTTAGAGATTTGGGCTGATGATGTTAAGTGCTCGCATGGCTGTACCACTGGGCAGCTAGATAAAGAACAGCTGTTTTATCTTCGTGCAAGAGGCATAGATGAGGTAAACGCTCGTAAATTACTCCTTAAAGCCTTTGCAGAAGAGGTAATAGAGAAAATTGGCGTAAAAGAAATGAAAGACTTAGCCGAAAATTTACTTGATTCGAAGTTAGTATAGCTATGAGTGAGACTGCGACTGCATTAAATATTGAATTAGACCTTACTAAAATTAGGAGTGAATTTCCTATTCTGCGCCGAGAAGTGAATGGTTACCCCCTCGCCTATTTTGATAATGCGTCGTCTACTCAAAAACCTAAGGCTGTAATTAATGCATTAACAAAATATTATAGCGAGTATAATTCTAATATTCATCGTGGTGTTCACACCTTAGCAGAAGAAGCAACTAACGCTTTTGAGCTTACCAGAATTTCTCTTCAAAATTTTATTAATGCACGTGAGGCTGAAGAAGTTATTTTTACTAAAGGAACAACAGAGAGTATAAATCTTGTTGCTGCCACCTTTGGTAGAGCAATGATTAACAAAGGAGATGAGATAATAATTACAGGGATGGAACACCATTCTAATATTGTACCATGGCAAATGATTGCTGAAGAAAAAGGCGCAATATTGAAGGTTATTCCTGTTTCTGACGCAGGTGAGATCAGCATAAATGATTATGAAGCTCTACTCTCCGAACGAACCAAATTAGTCGCTGTTAATCTAGCATCTAATGCATTGGGCACCATTAACCCAATAGAAGAAATTATTAGTAAGGCACATGCCGTAAAGGCTGCTGTACTTATCGATGCTGCTCAGGCACTGCCACATTTAGAAATCGACGTGAAAGCCCTTAATTGTGATTTTCTTGCGGGTTCCGCGCATAAAATGTACGGACCAACCGGTGTAGGTTTCCTCTATGGTAAGCGTGAAATACTAGATGAAATCCCGCCGTACCAAGGTGGTGGAGAGATGATTCGTGAGGTGAGCTTCGAGAAAACAACCTACAACGATATCCCGTTTAAATTCGAAGCAGGAACACCAAACATTGCGGACATCATTGCCTGGAACGAGGCTATTAAGTTTGTGAACAGTTTGGGCAAAAAGAACATTGCAAAGCATGAGCTTGCCTTATTGACGAGGGCTACTACAGGTTTGAAAAATATCAGTAATGTCCGAATTATCGGAGAAGCTAAAGAAAAAGTAAGTGTACTTTCCTTCGTTATCGATGGTATGCACCCATTCGATGTTGGCATGATGCTAGATGCTACGGGAATTGCAGTTCGCACGGGACATCACTGCACGATGCCATTAATGGACCATTACAATTTAGAAGGAACGGTGCGTGCATCATTTGCAGTATATAATACAATTGAAGAAGTAGACAGACTAATTGCGGGTGTTGAAAAAATTGCAGCCAGAGCTAAAGCATGAGTAGTATAAGAGCCATACAAGATGAAATAATTGAAGAGTTTGATATGCTCTCAGATGATCGAGAAGCAACCCTCTTTTATCTTATGGAGCTCGGTTCTAAGATGGATCCTCTCGCTGATGAATACAAAGTAGATGAAAATATCATTAAGGGTTGCCAATCTAAAGTTTGGCTTCGCTCAGATTTCGCTGACGGTAAGGTAAGGTTTCAGGCTGATAGCAATACCGATATTACCAGAGGGCTCATTAGCCTCTTGGTACGTATTCTTTCAAACCAATCACCCGATGATATTATCAATGCCGATCTCGACTTTATCGATAAGATTGGGATGGGACAAATTATTGGCTCGCAACGCTCTAATGGGTTCGCGGCTATGATTAAACAAATTAAGATGTACGCCTTAGGCTATAAGGCTAAAGTTTCTATGAAATAGTACCATGGCAGAAGAAGAAAAAGTAGAAGTATCATTAAGAGACCGGGTTTTAGAAACCATTAAGACGGTGTACGATCCGGAGATTCCTGTTGATATCTATGAATTAGGCTTAATTTATGAGATAAATGTCTTTCCTGTGAATAACGTTTTTGTTCTCATGACGTTGACCTCTCCCTCCTGCCCTGCTGCAGAAATTATCCCCGATGAACTACAAACTAAGTTGAAGAAGATCGAAGGAGTAAGTAGTGCAAAAGTAGAAGTAACATTCGATCCTCCTTATTCTCAGGATATGATGTCTGAAGCAGCAAAATTAGAGCTAGGCTTTCTTTAGCCCCCAAAACACAAGAATTAATAAGAGTAAACAAGATTTTAATATTTAAACACGCTATACTATGTACCCAGAACCGATGATAGCCCCTATGAGGGCAGAGCTAACCACCAATGGATTTACAGAATTCAGAACAGCCGAAGCCGTTGCAGAACACCTAACCGATCATAAAGGAACTACAATGATCCTGGTTAATTCTGTTTGCGGTTGTGCAGCCGGATCGGCACGACCAGGAGCCATCATGGCATTGAACAACTCCGCTAAAAAACCAGATACAACAGCTACTGTATTTGCAGGAAATGATGTAGAGGCCGTAAACAAGGTTAGAGAACTTTGCTTACCCTATCCTCCTTCATCACCAGCTATCGCTCTATTTAAGGATGGTGAGCTAGCTCATTTTGTAGAAAGGCATCATATAGAAGGCAGAAATGCTGAAATGATTGCAAATCATTTGATTGCGGTATTCGATGAGTTCTGCTAATTAATTAAACAATATTTGAATAAAATGCCTCCCTTGTGGAGGCATTTTTATTTTAGTACATCTTACATGAGTCGTTTAATAGCTGTGTTTAATTTTCGCATTGCACGATAATATAAAATCAAGTATCTTGAAGGTTTAACTGCAGAGTATTAAACTTCTTAACCATGAAAATCAATGATTTCTTAGTTGCGCAACAGATTACTGACCCTGGTCTAGGAAGCAAATATAAAGAAGGCAGTAAACGCTTGATGAATCAAGATGGCAGCTTCAATGTTATTAAGGATGGCGCACCCGGAAATATTCGAGACTTTTATCAAGATTTAATTAAAATGACCTGGGCACGCTTTCTAACACTGTCCTTCCTTTTCATTTTTACTCTTAATTTACTGTTTGCCCTGGTTTATGTTGGATTAGGAATGGAAAACCTTGTTGGTGACAAAGAAGGAGATTTTTGGCAAAACCTTACGGAGTCCTTTTACTTCAGTTTTCAAACCTTTACAACAGTAGGATATGGACATATCTCGCCAGTTGGTAAATTTGTAAACCTGGTTGCCGTGATTGAAGCTGCCACCGGACTTATGGTATTTGCTGTAATAACAGGACTATTATATGGTCGCTTTTCTAAACCTTCGATTCGTTTATTATATAGCAAGAATGCCATTATTGCTCCATATCAGGATGGTTGGGCCATGATGTTTCGAGTCGTCAACTTAAGAAAGAGTCTATTGTTGGAATCGAGCGCGAACGTAGCATTAACAATCCATGTAAATGAAAATGGTGAACAAAAACGCAAATACTATCGTATGAATCTAGAAATTCCCAGAATAGAATTCTTCGCTTCCAGTTGGACCTTGGTTCACAAAATTGACGAAGAAAGTCCATTCCAGGCATTGGATTTAGCTAATATACACCAGGAAGACCTGGAGATCATTATTCAAATTAAGGCGTACGATGATACATTCGCTCAAAATGTTCACTCTAGATTCTCATACCAGAATAATGAAATAATAGTTGGTGCGAAATTTAAGCCCGCTACCAAAACCGACGAGGAAGGTAATGTAGTTATTCCGTTGGATGAGTTTCACGATTTTGAGAAAGTGCCTTTCGTATCAGCTTAAAGCGCG
>CBDUMS010000116.1:0-8276 GCA_965368405.1 uncultured Cyclobacteriaceae bacterium | reverse complement strand
CTAAGCTACCTTTAATTTACTGTACTTCGACTTGCTGAATTTCTTTTCGGCGTAAGATTTGGTGATCACCAAATGATCTACACTTTCCTTAGAAGGTAACTCAAACATTGCATCAGTAACAATGGCCTCACAAATCGAGCGCAACCCTCGGGCACCAAGTTTAAAGTCTACTGCCTTATCTACGATAAAGTCCAAAGCCTTTTTGTCGAACTCGAGCTTAATGCCTTCCATTTCAAACAGCTTAATGTACTGTTTGGTAAGCGCATTTTTTGGTGACGTTAGAATTTCCTTAAGTATTTCTCTGGAAAGTGGCTCCAGATAGGTAAGAACCGGTAGGCGACCTATTAACTCTGGGATTAAGCCATAGCTTTTTAAGTCTTGCGCCGTTATGAATTCAAGCATGCTTTCTTCTTCAACATGCTCAAACCTATTCGTTGAAGAGCCGAAACCGATGGGTCGCGTATTAATTCTTCGTGCAATATTCTTTGTGATTCCATCGAAAGCTCCTCCGCAAATAAACAAAATATTTTCTGTGTTTACGGTGATCATCTTCTGATCTGGGTGCTTCCTGCCACCCTGTGGCGGAACGTTAACAGAGGTGCCTTCTAAGAGCTTCAATAAAGCTTGCTGAACACCTTCGCCACTTACGTCTCGAGTTATTGAAGGGTTATCAGACTTTCTCGAAATCTTATCGATCTCATCAATATAAACAATGCCACGCTCTGCAGCTTCAACGTCATAGTTTGCTGCTTGTAGTAATCGTGTTAAAATGCTTTCTACATCTTCGCCAACATAACCGGCTTCAGTTAATACCGTTGCATCAGCGATACAAAATGGCACTTGTAAAATCTTAGCAAGAGTCCTGGCCAAATAGGTTTTACCTGTTCCGGTTTCACCGACCATAATGATGTTACTCTTTTCTATTTGAACATCATCATCCGACTTTTTCTGCATTAGGCGCTTATAATGATTATATACAGCTACCGATAGATATTTCTTTGCCTCATCCTGACCAACCACAAATTCTGAGAGATACTTTTTCATCTCTTTGGGTTTGACCAAATTAAAATGAGGTGTCGCTACTTCAGGGGTAGACTTGCCTTCTTCCGTTAAAATCTGTTGGGCTTGAGTTATACACTTGTCGCAAATATGTGCGTGAATACCGGATATCATTAAATCGACATCTTTTTTACTTCTACCACAAAACGAACAAGTTACTTCAGCCATACCATCAGGATATATTAAATAAGTGCAAAAATAATAAAATTAGTGCAATTTTAGCCGTGTTTGATTAACACCTCATCGATCAAGCCATATTTCTTAGCGTCTTCAGCACGCATCCAGTAATCTCTGTCTGCATCCTTTTCAATCTGATTAGCCGTTTTGCCCGAATGTTTTGATAGGATATTATAAAGGTCCTTTTTCAACTCCAGAATTTGCTTTAAGGAGATCTCCATATCGGTAGCCTGTCCTTGGGCTCCACCCATTGGTTGATGAATCATTATTCTAGAATGAGGTAGAGCACTGCGCTTATCAGCAGAACCTGCTGCTAATAATACGGCACCCATTGAAGCCGCTAATCCAGTACAAATCGTTGCAATTTCGGGCTTAATGTACTGCATCGTATCATAGATGCCTAAACCGGCATATACAGATCCTCCGGGACTATTAATATACATTATAATGTCTTTGGTAGGATCGGTCGACTCTAAGAATAATAATTGAGCCGTAATGATATTCGCGATCTGATCATCGATTCCCATGCCTAGGAAAATAATTCGGTCTGAGATTAATCTTGTAAAGACATCTATAGCTCTGAAATTACCAGGTCTTTCCTCGATAATATATTGAGTCATGTCTTCAACATGATGATTAAATCGATCAACATTAGCTCCACTTATACCTTGATTGTGGATAGCAAATTTTTTAAACTCGGAAGCGTTCATATTCTATTTCTTTTCTTCAATAATAAGCAATTAATTGCCTTTTTCGGCAAAAAAAAGTCCCTGTATGGGACTTAAACAATTTTATGATTCAATAGGTTCTTAATTCTTCTCAACCTGCTTCTTAAAATCATCTAGCGACACCTTTTTATCGGTAACGGTTAAATTCTCTTTCAGATACCCATAAACCTTGTCGGCAAGCACTTGATTAACAACGTTGGTATAATTCTGCCCTTCGTTTGCTTCAAGATACGACTTCACAAATTCATCCATCTTATCCCCTAGTTGATCGAGTATAGCAGGTCCACCAAATTGCTCTGCTAGGATTAACTTGGTTTTGTCTGTTATATCTTGTTCTTCTACTTGCAGATTGTTGTCTTCCGCAATTTTATTTCGGATAAGACTCCACTTTAAATCTTTAAGGTAGAGATCAAACTCAGCATCAATTTGCTCCTTCGTTACCTTGCCTTGATTGGTTGCTAATAACCAATCTTTAAGGAAGTCGTTTGGAGTATCGATTTTAGTCTTTTCTACGAGCTGATCTCGAATATCACGTTCCAATAAGTAATCGCTTTCCTTACTATAGTTCGCTGTTATGCTCTCTTCAATCTTTTTATTAAACTCATCTTCCGACTTGATGGCATCTTTTCCGAAAATTCGATCAAAAAACTCTTGATTAATTTCAGCGTTCACCTTGCGGTTAACATTTTTAAGCGTGAAGGTATACTCACCCTCAACAGCTGGGGCCTCATTGATATCAACACCCAATACCTGAGAAATCAAGCTATCCTCTTTTAAGGTCTTGCGAATATCAAAAGAAACCTGATCGTCGGCCTTAATACCAATGAATTTCTTTGCATCTTTCTTGTCGAGAAGGTTTAGGTCCAGTACTCCCTGTTTTTCATCAACTCCCTCTTTGGTAAAGCTTCCAAAAACCGAATCGCCATCCTCACTAACCTCTGGGTTGGTCATTGTGCCGTACTGTTCTTTAAGATTATCCACAGTTTCTTTCTTCACTTTGGCATCAATCTTAATTTCGTATCGAGTAACTTTTTGTTTTTTGCTCGTATCAAGTTTGAACTCGTCAACGAGCCCGATATTATACTGAAACTCAAACTCTTTGTCATTGTCCCAATCAATGGTATTGGCATCATCATAATTGGGGATGGGCTCACCAATTATTTTAAGTTTTTCTTCCTTTATATAGTTGTCTAAGCTATGGTAAAGAATATGATTGATTTCGTCTACTAAAATGGACTTGCCATACATTTTTTTGATAACCGACGAAGGCACCATTCCTTTACGGAATCCTTTAACATCTGCTTTTTTAGAATATTCCTTAACTTTTAGATCAACCTTAGGTTGATAATCGTCTTGCTTTAGGCTAACTTTAATTAACGCTTCTGTTGTACCTTTTTTGTCTAATGTAATTTCCATTATTATTTCTTTTGACAACCATAAAATAAAATCCCTCAATCCCGATACAGATAGCTATCGTGATCAAGGGATTAATAACTTCAATGTGCGGATGGAGGGACTCGAACCCCCATGCCTCACGGCGCTAGATCCTAAGTCTAGTGCGTCTACCAATTTCGCCACATCCGCAGGTTATACAAAGGCGTCGATTACATTCAATCGTCACATCTGCAAACGGAGTGCAAAGAAAACAACATTTTTACTCATCGGCAATATTTTTTGTTTATTTGTACAAGGATTATGAGTAAAATTTCACCGGAAGTTCTTGAGCGAGAAAACAAAGAAATTGTTAATAGCTATCGCCGGCTATTAAGGAAGGCGAAGCCTGTTCTAAAAGGAGAAGATGCCAAGGAAATAAGAAAAGCATTTAACCTTGCCGTTTCGGCGCATGAAGGTATGCGTAGGAAGTCGGGTGAGCCGTACATTCTGCACCCTTTGGCTGTCGCAGAAATTTGTGTGGAAGAAATTGGTCTAGGTACAACATCAATTATCGCAGCACTGCTGCACGACGTCGTTGAGGATACGGACTATAGTATCGAAGATATAAAAATCTCTTTTGGCACCAGGGTAGCTAAGATTATAGATGGCCTTACCAAAATTTCGGGTGTATTTGAGTATGGCAGCTCTGGTCAGGCAGAAAATTTCCGGAAAATGCTGCTTACCTTATCTGATGATGTACGGGTAATCCTTATTAAGCTTGCCGATAGACTACATAATATGCGTACTCTCGATAGTATGCCACAGCACAAGCAACTTAAAATTGCATCAGAAACTATATTCCTGTACGCTCCGCTTGCCCACAGGCTTGGCCTCTATGCTATTAAATCGGAACTGGAGGATTTGCATCTTAAGTACACCGAACAGAATGTTTATAATGACATCGTTAAAAAGATCGATGCCAGTAAAGAAGCCCGTGATCGATTTATAAAAAAGTTTATCAGGCCAATAAACTCATCATTAAATGAGCATGGTTTTGATTTTAGTATTAAAGGAAGGGTGAAGTCTGTCCATTCAATCCTTTCAAAGATTCGCAAGAAAAATATTCCCTTCGAAGAAGTTTTTGACCTATTCGCGGTACGTATAATAATTAATACCTCCGAAGAAACAGAGAAAGCTGCATGCTGGCAAGTTTACTCACTTGTAACCGATTATTATAGCCCAAACCCAGATCGTCTTCGTGATTGGGTAAGTACACCGAAGGCGAATGGCTACGAATCGCTGCATACTACAGTAATGAGTCGTACCGGGAAATGGGTGGAAGTTCAAATACGGACCAAACGCATGGATGAAATCGCAGAGAAGGGATTTGCGGCCCATTGGAAATACAAAGACAAGCCTGAACAGCGAGGAAGAGGGCTGGAAACCTGGATCGCAGATGTACGAGCAATGCTCGAAAATAGCGAGACTTCGGCACTTGATTTTGTCGATGAGTTTAGAGCGAATTTGTATCAGGATGAAGTTTTCGTGTTTACTCCCAATGGTGATCTAAAAACGCTAGCCTATGGGGCTACAGCCTTAGATTTTGCTTTCGAGGTCCATACAGAGGTCGGATTATCCTGTCTTGGTGCCAAGGTGAATCAAAAACTAGTACCCTTAAACCATGTCCTGCAGAACGGCGATCAGGTTGAGATTCTCACTTCTTCAAAACAGAAGCCAAGCGAAGACTGGCTTAGGTTCGTGGTTAGCTCAAAGGCACGATCAGGGATAAAACATGGTCTTAAGGATGAAATACGGCAAATAGCCAATATCGGTAAAGAGGTTGTCCAACGTAAACTCAAGCAATTAAAGATTACTGTAACCAGCGATACCTATAATCAGTTAACCCAATTCTTCCATTTCAATACAACTACCGATTTTCTCTATAGTGTTGGTAAAGGCCTGGTCGACTCAAAGCATTTTAAGCAGTTTAAAGATTCTATTACTGAGCAGTCGAAGCAAAAAGTCAGACCAAAAAACATTCAGGAGCTTAAAAAAATTAAGAAACAAAAGAACGTAGAGGATCAGGACAGTGACATTTTGTTTATAGGAGAAGATCTTGATGTTATCGATTATAATATCGCACTATGTTGTAATCCTATACCTGGAGATGATGTATTTGGTTTTGTCACAGTGTCGGAGGGAATAAAAATCCATCGGACTTCCTGCCCGAATGCTCCTGAATTACTTTCTAGTCATGGGCACCGCGTAATTAAGGCTAAATGGGCATCTAAACACAAAGCGTCGTTCATTGTGGATCTTGAGATTATTGGAACCGACAGATTGGGACTTATCAGTGATGTTACGAAGGTTATCTCGAATGAGCATAATGTAAATATGCGATCGATAACCATTGATACGGATACCGGAATCTTTGAAGGAAAAATATCGCTTTACATCGATGATAAATCTATGTTAAGGGCTCTTGTGCATCAGATAGAAAATGTTGAGGGAGTGGTGAAAGTTAAGCGGAAGAAAGAAACCTACGCCCAACGAACAGACAGAGCGTCCAAAAAGTAATAAGTTGCACTATATTTGAGGCAGAATTAAGTAGAGAATGGATGTAAATCATGCTGGATTTCCCGAGGTCGTAAAGATTTTTACTGCCTACCTCGAAAACAAAGGATTGCGCAAGACGCCAGAACGTTTCGCAATACTCGAGGAGATATATTCACGAAATGGTCATTTCGATGTGGAATCGCTGTATATCTACATGAAGAATAAAAATTATCGGGTAAGCAGAGCTACAGTATACAATACTTTAGATTTATTGGTGGAGTGTGACCTTGTGAGCAAACACCAATTTGGTAGAAACCTGGCTCAATTCGAAAAATCATATGGGTATAAGCAGCATGACCATTTGATCTGTACAGAGTGCCATAAAGTTGTTGAATTTTGTGACCCGCGTGTTCATAATATTCAGGTGATGGTTGGTGAGCTGCTTAATTTCAAGATTTTGCATCACTCGTTGAACCTCTATGGAATTTGTGGTGATTGCCAGACAAAAAAAGAAGAGAAAAAATAAAATGGAATATCATTTTAAAGAAGAAGATAATTTCTTGATTGTTGCCTTGTCGGGTGATTTGATTGGTGAGGAAAACGGTCCTGAAATAATTGCTACACTTGAAGATTATAATACTAACGGTAACCTGAATGTAGTGATCGACATTAGTGATGTCCGCTATATCAATAGCAGTGGTATCGGTGTGTTGATTACCTTATTGACCAAGGTTCGTAATAAAGGGGGTGAATTATGCCTTATTAACCCATCGGAAAGTGTTCAAAAATTATTAATCATAACCAAATTGCAGGCAATTTTTAAAGTATTCGAATCAGTAACGGATGCCAAGGCTGGAATGGTTGCCTAATTCAATATAAGCTATAAATCAGAATAACAGTTTTTGAGTTTTTAACGTATGAAAGTAGATATATTACTTGGTCTTCAATGGGGAGATGAAGGGAAAGGAAAAATTGTTGATTTTCTTGCCCCAAAATATAATGTTGTAGCACGGTTTCAAGGAGGCCCAAACGCAGGGCATACCCTCGAGTTTGATGGCATTAAACATGTATTGCATCAAATCCCTTCCGGTATTTTTCGTGAGAGCATTAGTAATGTTATTGGTAATGGAGTTGTTCTTGATCCTGTAATCTTTAAGCGAGAAATTGAGGCCTTAGAAGAACTAAATGCTAATCCAAAGGCTAACTTGTTTATATCTAAGAAGGCTCAATTGATTTTACCGAGCCACCGGTTGCTCGATGCTGCCTATGAAGAATCTAAGGGCAAAGATAAAATAGGCTCTACTCTAAAAGGGATAGGACCCACTTACCAGGATAAAATTGGCAGAGTTGGTTTACGCGTTGGTGATATCCTATCGGATGACTTTGTAACACGGTACGAAGCACTGAAGAGTAAGCATATTGAGAAGCTCGATTTTCTGTCCTTTAAGTATAATATAAAAGATGCTGAGCAAGGATTCTTTGAGGCGATTGAATTCTTGAAAGGCTTTACGATGGTGGATAGTGAGTATTTTGTCAATAAGAAGCTAAAGGAGTTTAGTTCGGTATTAGCAGAAGGTGCGCAAGGGTCTTTGCTCGATATTGATTTCGGATCATATCCTTTTGTTACAAGTTCTAATACCATGGTTGCTGGTGCCTGTACAGGGTTAGGTATTCCACCATCGGCGGTAGGAGAGGTTTATGGTATATTTAAGGCCTATTGTACCCGAGTGGGTAGTGGCCCGTTTCCTACAGAACTCCACGATAAAGTTGGGGAATCTCTACGAGAGCACGGCCATGAGGTTGGTGCAACTACTGGCCGACCCAGAAGAACCGGATGGTTGGATCTTCCCGCACTTAAGTATTCGGTGATGATTAATGGGGTTACCCAGCTTTATATGATGAAAGCGGATGTACTTAGCTTTTTTGATGAAGTAAAAGTATGTACTGGGTATCGCCTGCCTGATGGGTCAGAGACGGATGAGCTTTCATTTGAAGTGGACTCCATGATTGTTGAACCTATATATAAGTCATTTGAGAGTTGGAAGGTATTTGATTCAATACCAGGCTCCTTAGATGAACTGCCTTACCAACTAATGAAATATATTAAATATATAGAACAGGAAGTTGGAGTTCCTATTACCCTGGTTTCTATTGGCCCAGATCGGACAGAAACAGTTTTTTAATTACAAGGAATTATTTCTAGGACTTATATTGTTTTGATCTGCAGATAAAGTATCTTTGCACTCCCTGTAAAAGTCACAGGGGCTAAGCACAAATAGCAGGGTAAATTTTTATGCAATATTTTTTCTTGAAAGTATTGTGTTGCAATTTATATTCTCTATTTTTGCACTCGCTTTTGGGCGGGATGAATAAAAAAAGGTT
>CBDUMS010000115.1:0-8363 GCA_965368405.1 uncultured Cyclobacteriaceae bacterium | reverse complement strand
TATCGTACCAATAGTCAGTCTAGAGCAATTGAAGAAGCGCTACGCCGAGCCAACTTAAAATATAAAATTGTAGGAGGCCTTTCTTTCTATATGCGCAAGGAGATTAAGGATATGCTGGCTTATATGCGCTTCGCCTTGAATCATGAGGATGAAGCTTCGCTAAAGCGCATTATCAATTTACCCAAGCGCGGCATAGGCGATACCACGGTTAATAAGCTCATTGTTTTTGCGAATGAACACAATCGTTCTATTTGGGATGTATTGCAGATGTCGCAGGAAATTGTGGGCGGCCGAGGCGCGGCAGCGATTGTCGATTTTGTAACGATGATCAAAAAGTTCAGGATCGATATCGAGCAAAACGATGCCTTCGATGCTGCAACGGCTATTGCTAAGGGTTCTGGCCTAATGCGGGAATTATATGCCGATAAGACCATTGAAGGACTCAGTCGTTATGAGAACCTGCAAGAGTTACTTAATGCGATTAAAGAGTTTGTGGAGTCGGAAGAAGTAAAATTGTCCGATCAAGATGAGCCCGATAAGTCGCTTGGAGCCTTTTTACAAGAGGTGACACTCCTAACCGGAGTAGATAACGATAACGACGATGACCCGGATAAGATCACGCTTATGACCATTCATATGGCCAAGGGGCTTGAGTTCAAGAATGTATACATCGTTGGGATGGAAGAGGATTTGTTTCCATCGCAGATGATGCTGAGCTCCAGAGCAGATTTGGAAGAAGAAAGGCGTCTCTTCTACGTTGCTATTACGCGCGCTGAAAATAAATTATTTCTTTCCTATGCTTTAAGTCGTTATCGCTTTGGTCGATTAAAAAGTTGTGAACCCTCGCGTTTTATTGAAGAGATAGATACACGATATATAAAAGCCAGTGCGAAATACAGTTCACCAAGTCCTTCCAGAAGGACGGAACCTTCCACGGGTGGACAATATGCTAAAAATCTAGTAGCGGGTGCAAAACGTAACAGACCAATTGCAACTAAGCCCGTACCGGAACATAAGATTTCAGAAGGCTTTGCCCCGAGCGACACCTCTAATCTTGCCAGTGGCATGAAGGTTGAACACCCGAAGTTTGGGTATGGCGTTGTCTCTATGATCGAGAATAACGGACCCAATAGAAAGGCGAAGGTGAACTTTGATAACTTTGGGGAGAAGACTTTATTACTTAGCTTTGCTAAACTAAAAATTCATTAAGAAATACATGTACGATTACAATACAGCAAGAGAGCCCATGAAACTTCGTCAATTCGGACGAAATGTTCAGAACCTGGCAAGTTATATAACCACCCTCGAATCGAAAGAGGAGAGAACAAAGTATTCGGCTGCTCTTGTAGAGTTGATGAAGCAAATCGTACCCTCAGTAAAGGCGAACCAGGAAAGCAATCAACTTTTATGGGATGATTTACACATTTTAGCTGATTTCAATCTGGATGTTGAAGCACCTTTTCCTCCTCCAGAAAAAAATATTTTCGAAAGAAAGCCAGATTCTATAGGTTACGTTCAGGATGATATTCCTTTTCGTCATTATGGACGAAATGTAATCTTAATGATTGCGGAGGCTAAGAAAATTGAAGACGAAACTGCAAAAGAAGCAGCAGTCTTCCAAATTGCACGTCTTATTAAAACATTCCATATTACCTGGAATAAAGAAACCCCTGATAACGAAACTATTGCCAAGAACATCGAAAAGCTTTCTGGTGGATCACTAAAGCTTAACTTGGAGGTGGCGAATGAATTGGATTTACTTGACCCATTATATAAAGATAAACCCAAGCCTACTCAACAGCGAAATAACAAAGGAGGGGGTAAGTCTCAGAACCGCAGACGCAGATAAACAATGACAACTTTTAGGATTCAGGGCGGTGCTCGATTGTCCGGGGAAATTGAACCTCAGGGGGCAAAAAACGAAGCGCTACAGATAGTTTGTGCCGTTTTATTAACGGAAGAACCCGTTACAATTCATAAAATCCCCAATATAAGGGATGTGAATAAGCTCATAGAATTACTGGCTTCACTTGGCGTAAAAGTCGACAAGCTTAGTGAGGAGAGCTATCGTTTTGAGGCAAGTGGAGTTGACCCCAATTACCTGGAAACACCGGAATATAAAGCGCAAGCGGCTGGATTGCGAGGTTCGATTATGATTTTAGGCCCATTACTAGCACGATTTGGCGGTGCTATGATTCCAAAACCCGGCGGTGATAAGATAGGAAGAAGGCGACTCGATACCCACTTTTTAGGTTTTCAAGAGCTTGGCGCTAAATTTAACTACGACCCAAAGGATGGATTTTACCATATCGATTCATCGAAGCTGGAAGGAAAGTACATGCTACTCGACGAAGCTTCTGTAACAGGTACGGCTAATATTATCATGACGGCTGTATTGGCGCATGGCAAAACAGTTATTTATAATGCTGCATGCGAGCCTTATATTCAGCAATTATGTAAAATGCTGAATAGCATGGGGGCGAAAATCTCTGGCATAGCTTCGAACATGCTTACCATCGAAGGAGTAGATTCTCTAGGTGGTACAACACATACCATGCTACCCGATATGATTGAGGTTGGTAGCTTTATCGGAATGGCTGCGATAACGCAATCTACCATCACGATAAAAAACACTTCTATAGAGAATCTAGGTATGATACCTGCTGTCTTTCAGAAAATGGGGCAAAAGCTCGAGATTTCAGGGAATGATATCATTGTGCCTGCTCAGGAGGAATATGTCGTTGAATCGTTCATCGACGGCTCGATCATGACTATTGCCGATGCCCCTTGGCCCGGATTCACCCCTGACTTATTAAGTATTGTGCTGGTTATGGCTACCCAAGCAAAAGGCAATGTACTCATCCATCAGAAAATGTTCGAGAGTAGATTATTCTTCGTGGATAAACTAATCGACATGGGCGCTCAGATTATTCTTTGTGACCCGCACCGTGCTACTGTAATAGGCATGAACAGGCAGACGCCGCTTCGAGGCATTAAAATGACTTCACCCGATATTAGAGCGGGAGTATCGCTTCTCTTAGCCGCACTTTCTGCGGAAGGAGAGAGTACCATCTATAATGGCGAGCAAATAGATCGCGGCTATCAGAATATCGATACGCGACTAAGAGCGCTGGGCGCAGAGATTGAGAGGATAAGTTAAGCTGGAAGTCCGAAGACGGAAGTCATATTAAATAAAGGTCACTTTAATCGTCGGCCTGTCAGGGACGGACAACCTTCTACCTTCCAACTTCCAGCTTCCAACTTCTACCCCACCGAAGGCGGACTGGCGTCTCCAATCTCCCGTCTCCCGTCTTAATCTTATGTCTTTTATCTTTTATCTAATATCTCTTTTTTCCTTCTTTCCATCCATTTTATTACATTTAAGGTATGAACTTCCTAATCAGACTTATACTCAACGCCGTTGCTATACTGCTTACTTCTTATTTATTATCAGGAGTACACGTCAATGGATTTCTCGATGCCTTTATACTAGCAGCAGTGCTAGCACTGTTAAATGTGTTTTTAAAACCTCTCCTCATAATTCTTACTATTCCCATAACGGTAGTTACCTTAGGCTTATTCCTAATTGTAATAAATGCGGGGGTACTACTACTAGCCGCTAATCTGGTAGATGGAACGAGTATCGATGGGTTTTGGTGGGCAGTGTTATTTGGCTTAATTGTTTCTGTACTCAATAGCCTCCTTTATAATCTGGCAGGCGATAACAATCGAAAGCAATGAAATTAAAGGGGATATCTGCGCTACTATTCATTTGCCTACTTTCGGTAGTAGTTAAAGCACAGGTATACCCAATATACACCGATCTCCATATTCTTGCCGCAAAGAATTCTCAGTTTAAGAACTTCGATGAGTACGATATAGGCGACTACCTATTCTATAATGGTACGGGCAAGGAAGCACTTTATTGCTATATAATTAACAAAGAAACAGGAGCCCTTATTTTCTCATTAGATGAGAAGGACTCAAAAGCTAGGCGTTATACTATTCGCTTTTTTGGTGATGAATCTAATCTAGAATCATCAGAGCGAATCATTACAGTTAGCCTCGAAGGCGATTATAGTTGGGGCTCTCATGTTCTAATTGCAGAAAACGGCAAGGTCCACAATGCGGGCTATCTACAATATGGTATCGATAATTTCAATTTCGCCTCTCTCGGTCTCCACGCCCAATTCGAAAAGCACGATGATTGGTTTCTAATGTTCTTTCAGGAAGATGCTAAGCTCATCAACTACGCCACGGAAGAGCTCATCGATGGTAGTGCTATAGAGTTCAAAATCACAAGATCCAAAATCGAGCGGACTAAGTAGATTACGACTTAAGGGCCCGATTTTATAGCTTCGCCCTAAGATTAGTGGACCTGGTTATTTCTTGCTAGTAAACGGAAGGATTGGTAAAAATATAGCACTAATCATATCCCCTCTTGGGAGGGGTAGGGGTGGGTTCTAATGTAAATAGATTCCTCCTTCGTCGGAATAGAAAGATGTATTGATTAGAGGGATTCCTGCCTGCCGTCAGGCACGGCCTCGTTCCGCTGAAGCTACGCGAAGGCAAGGGTGGGTTTCAAATCCAAAGCTTCTCCCCTCGATGAGGGGAGACACAGAGGGGTTCTTTAACCAGAGTTCACAACTAACTATAAACCGAATGCTTTTCCTTTTCTTTCTTTAAAGCCTCTTTAAAAAACTTGCCGGTCAGGCAAGCAAAACCACCACAAAGACCACCAACAAGAGCCGTAACCAGAATAATTTGCATAGAAGAACTCAGCGAGAAAAGTTCACTGATTCGTGTGCTCAACAGCGATTCGTTGGCAATATCGATAATGTAAGCCTGGACCAACCAAAGAAGACCAACGCCCAAAAATCCGGCAAAGAAGCTACTGAATCCTTTGTTAGAAACAAGAAAGCCTACCAATCCGGCAGAAAGAAATACCACCCACCAAGGCCCGAAAAGTTGAAACAGATAAGTTAGAAGTGCAATTAGCACAAATTGAATAAAAAACTTCATTATTTCTCAGGGGTTAAAATTAGCGTAGTAATAGGATCCTTAATAGCAGCAGCCTCATTAGTTAATTGGAGCTCAAGATAATTTCCCATGGCCCAACTTTCAATATAATTATCATAAAAGAAGCTACCCGGATTACCCGATTGTCCACCCGGATATATTCCAAACCCTTTCGCCCCCTTTGGGTCGAGTTCAACAACCATTCGCCAGGAGGGCCCATGATTTTTAGACGTTGCATTCACGATATTATGATTCCCGCCAATTGGGATCTCATAGCTACCAAAAGCAGGGAGATTTAACAAATGTTTAACATAGGTTCCTTTAAAGTTCGACCAATCTACTCCGTTTTCGTCCTCTTCGACAACCACAGCCATTTCCATCGCCATCTTCCTGAAAGAGCTTAATAAGATATCTTCAGCATTTTCTTTTGCCGTAGTTGAAACGATATCGAAGAAAGATAAATCAGGTTGCTCCTTAATTAGCTTAATCGTCGTATAGGCCGTTGGATAGGGTAGAGGGATTTCGCTTGAACTCATTTCATCCCAAATCATTGGATATAGGATATCCCACCAGCGCTCATAATAACTTGCACCTTTTGAGTCAACATTATTATAAAAGTCCCAGCTTACCAACTGATTAAAAGCCTCCACTTCATCAGCATCCATTTCTACACTATCTAGTGCATCCAGGAATATTCCCAAACTCTCTGCTGCTTTAAGATTATAATTATCGTTTTGCAAGGCCATCATAGTTTGCACTGATGCACCTTCCGTTTCTCTTAAAACACCATTGATTCTTCGATTCCTGTACGTTTCATAGCTTGCAGCGTGTATATAATAAGGGTAAGTGCTGTCGGCTGGGTATTGGTTTGCTGAAGAAATGAACCCTCTCTCAGGATTCTTATACATTACATTATGCTCGTAGGGGATAAAAGTCCAATCATTTTCCGTGGTTGTTCCGTCCAACAAGAATTTGCCCTCCTCGAACCTCTTATTAGGGTATTTGCCTTGAATACGCATGGCGATATCGCCGGAAGCAGAGGCAAATGCAAAATTCTGAGCCGGTGATACATAATGGTTTAGGGCTTCCATATAATCAGCATGACTTCTAGCGCGATTTAGAAGATAGAATGCAAATGCTTCTTCGGATGGATCATGAGCCACCCACCGGAGGGCATAGAATTTCTTATCTGAATCCGGTTTAAACTTATCGTCGTACATAATTGGCCCAAAATGCGTGTAGTAAACAGTATCTATAACAGACTCTTCCCCACGAACTTTTATTTCTTCAACTACCATTTCTGGCTCAACCCAGTCTCCATCTAAGAGATAGGCTGACTTGCTTTCGTCCTTAAACTCAATCTTATACCAATCGACTAAGTCGCGTTGAGCGTTGGTAACGCCCCAAGCTATCGAATCGGTATAACCGATAATTACATTAGGTGACCCCGGAAGTGTAGCACCCATTACATTTACCCCCGGTCCATTGAGATGTGCGATATACCATAGCGAAGGTAAGTTTAACCCAAGGTGTGGATCACTACTTAGTATCGTATTCCCACTTGCCGACTTGCTGCCACTAATCGCCCAATTATTACTGCCGTTATCAGGATTAGGGGATTCGATCAAATCGCGAGCAATGGTTTCATCAACTACCTCTCTTGCGATAGAATCTTTGGTTACCGCTTCAAATTCCCAGCCACCGGGCTTATCTACAATTGGGTCTTCTGGAAGCTCGTGGTCAGGATAAAGTAGATCGAATAACTCACGTCCAAATAGTTTAATTCCAGTAGTGTTTTGGAGGTCACGTTCTCGAAAATTAAGATCGTTGGCCATGTATTTAAGTAGCAATCCTGATTTTAAGGGTGTCCACTCTTCTGGAGCATAATCGAGCAATTTGTATTCAATTGGATAGTCTTCATAACTCAGCTCGCTGATATATTGATTAATGCCTTCGGCGTAAGCTTCCACTACTACCTTCATTTTAGGGTTGTTCAGCATTTCTTCAATCGCTCTTTCTGCAGCGAACACCATCCCTTTACGACGAGAAGTTCGGTCTACATCTATCGCAATTGCACCAACAATTTCCGATACTCTACCGCCGGCGAAATGCGTTTGAAGTTCCATCTGCCACAATCTGTTAGCCGCAGTGATATAGCCCTGTGTATAATACAGGTCATGATCATTTTGGGCGAAAATATGCGGCACAAGAAACTGATCGTAAGTTACCTTCACAGGGTTTTGCAAACCAGGAACCGCCACTTCCTCATCCTCTCGAGACCCCACGGGTTCAGCATTGCGCCAAAAACCACTCGCCGGACTTAAAAACTTACCCAGCGGCGGCACCGTCTTAATTTTCGTATTCAATGCAATTCCTAATCCAACGGTAACGATCAAGGAAAGAAATAATTTAAAGAATTTCATAGGGTTGATTATTGTAGACGCAAAATAAAATATTTTGCGTAGTAATTAGTATAAAGTATGGAGTATTTAGATAGTAGTGCTGTTATATATTTCTCTCAGGGACCTGCATCCCGCAAAGGTTGTAACAACTAACCAGCTTCTCCCCTTACCAAGGGGAGACACAGAGGGGTTGGTAAGTAAGTAGATTCCTCGTATTACTCGGAATGACGAATCGATTATGGAGTATATGAATAGAGTCCCCTCCTCGGAGGGGATTAAAGGGGTGGGTTCTTGATCTATACGATTCCTTCGTTCTCAGAATTTAAAAGGCCTCTTATGAAATGAGCTTCCTGCCTGTTTATCCGCCGAAGGAGGACAGGCATGGGCGATAGTGCAATTCTCCTATTAATTCCCCTCCTGGCCTGTGCGCCGAAGCGGTAGCATAGGCGTAGAGAGGCAGGTTTCATTTCAAAGCTTCTCCCCTTGCCAAGGGGAGAATTAAAGAGGGGTTGTTCACTTTAGTCTCAACGATTCAACAGATAAAAATCCCCTCCTGGGAGGGGATTAAGGGGTGGGTTTTTAACTTTGTTGAATGTTAGATAAAAAGTGGCTCGTCTTTTACACCAAAAGCCGCAGCGAAAAAGCGGTAGAAAAAAACCTGAAGAAATTCGGTTTTGAACCCTATTTGCCATTACAAAAAGTAATCCGCCAATGGTCTGACCGCAAGAAGAAAATTGAAATACCCCTTTTTAATTCCTACATCTTTGTCTATGACCACGAATCGAAAATTCAAAATATCCTTAAAATACCCGGCATAAGCTGGAATATCCGCCATAACGACAACCCGGCAGTGCTCCGCGATAGTGAACTCGACACCATCAAGCGCTTTATCGAATCCGGCCTTACCTTAGAAGTTGGTGCCGCTCAAGATCTCGAAAAAGG
>CBDUMS010000114.1:0-8682 GCA_965368405.1 uncultured Cyclobacteriaceae bacterium | reverse complement strand
AGGTATTATTCCTATATAACCAGTTTTGAAACAACCGGAGACTGGGAAGACATTGAAATCACACTAAATGACATGTACCCGTCCTTTAGAGGATATAAACTGAATGTGCCAAATTTTAATCATACTAGTATTGAAGAAGTTGTATTCCTAATTGGGAATAAGCGCAATGAGGAGTTCCAGCTTCTTATCGATAAGATTCAGATAAAGAAATGAGTTCAGCGGAAATTGATCGTGTAATTGAAATGGCCTGGGAAGATAAAACACCCTTTGAAGCAATTGCCTTCCAATTTAACTTATCCGAGTCAGAAGTAATCCGGGTTATGCGCCGGGAGCTTACAACGAAGTCTTTTCGTCTCTGGCGCAAGCGCCTAAATAGTGGCACAAGTCAAAAACATCTTGCAAAACGAAGCAAGGATATTACCCGCTTCAAAGCAGTAAGACAAAAAGCGATCTCTAATAATTCTATTTCAAAAAGGTAGTGTTTCCAACGTTATTAGCAGAAATCGAGAAGAGGGTTCAATTGATTGATCCAGTGCGATATGCCGCCACCCGAAATCACAAAGATGGTGCAGTAACTCGTTTAAGCCCATATATTTCTCGCGGCGTTATCTCTACGAAACAAGTTTTTAATTATATCCTTTCACTGGATCTGCCGTGGAGTGATATTGAAAAGCTCGTTCAGGAATTAGCCTGGAGAGATTACTGGCAGCAAGTATGGATTGCCAAAGGGGATGCGATTAATAGTGATCTTAAATCGCCACACCAGCCGGTTTTGCATAACGATATGCCAGCCGTATTCCTGGAGCCAAGCACTCAAATAGAAGCAGTAGACACCGGTATTAGAGAACTAAAAGCCACCGGTTATATGCATAATCATATGCGGATGTATGTAGCCTCGATTGCTTGCAATATTAGTCAGGCGCATTGGTATAAACCGGCGCAATGGATGTATTATCACCTACTCGATGGCGATTGGGCTAGCAATGCCTTAAGTTGGCAATGGGTAGTAGGCTCGAATGCCAATAAAAAATATTATGCAAACCAGGAAAATATCAATCAGTTCTTTACTTCAAACCAAAAAAATAGCTTTTTAGATGCTTCGTATGAAGCGCTTACATCACTTCCCGTACCCGAGTTTCTGAAGGAAAGATTAAAGTTAAACTTAGTAACTCCATTACCTGAAGTTAACAAGCCCGATTTGGATCACGACCGGAAGACCTTGATCTATAACTATTATAATTTAGACCCCTATTGGCATCAAGAAGATTCGGATGTACAACGGGTTATGTTACTCGAACCATCGCATTTTGAGCAATATCCTGTTAGTCAGAAATCTATTGACTTTATCCTGAAATTAGGTGAGAATATCACAGGGCTTAAGCTTTTTATTGGCGAATTCGAGGAGCTAGAGGCAATTGTTGGCAAGGACCAGCTACTCTTTAAAGAACATCCAACCAATGGTCATTATCAAGGTAAAGTGGAACCTCGGGATTGGATGTTTAGCGTACAGGGCTATTTTCCCTCCTTTTTTTCTTTTTGGAAAAAATGCAAAAAAGAAATAAATGGGCGCTAGAAAAAAATCGGATCTGCCTCAAAAGATTTGTAAGAGCTGTGGACTCCCTTTTACATGGCGCAAGAAATGGGAGAAGAACTGGAACGAGGTCGTCTATTGTAGTAAAAGGTGCAGAACTACTCGTTAACTATGGCCCAAAAGCGTAAAATCGGTATACTGTTCCCAAATCAATTGTTTGAAGCACATTTGATCTTAGAAAAGGTTGATCTCATCTACTTAGTTGAAGAATACCTGTACTTTAAGCAGTATAATTTTCATAAACAAAAAATAGCATTTCACCGGGCTACGATGAAATACTATGAGAATTATTTAAAGGATAAGAATATTGCGGTAAGGTACATTTCATCGCTAAACGAAGAATCAGATGTTCGCGTTCTGCTTCACAACCTAGATAAATCAGATTCACCGGACGAAGTTCATTATATCGACCCCACCGATAACTGGCTTACCAAAAGATTGACGGAGTTTAATACAAAGCACAAAATCGACCTTGTACAGTATGATAATCCATCATTCTTAAACACAACAAGCACTTTAAATCCATTCTTCCGGCCAAGTAAAAAAAGCTTCTTTCAAACAAGTTTCTACAAGGACCAGCGCATAAAACATTCCGTACTAATCGATTCAGAGAATAACCCCGTTGGAGGACAATGGACTTATGACGCAGAAAATCGAAAAAGATACCCAAAAGGGAAAATAGCCCCCGCAGTCGCGTTGCCAAAGCAGAATGACTATTGGAAAGAAGCTGTACTATATACCGAGGAGAACTTTCCAAACAATCTGGGAAGTGTATCAGATTCTCCAAAATATCCAACCAGCCACGCTGAAGCGGAAACCTGGTTACAAGATTTCTTAGAAAATCGTTTCGAGCATTTTGGCCATTACGAGGACGCTATTGTAAGTTCTGAGCAGATTTTACATCATAGTGTATTATCGCCATTGCTCAATATTGGATTGATTTCTCCGGTGCAAGTTCTCACTACTTCGGTGCAATATGCCGAAGCATACAATATCCCTCTTAACTCAACAGAAGGGTTTGTACGACAGCTCATTGGCTGGCGAGAATTTATTCGTGGCATGTACGAATCGAAAGGCACTTATGCCCGCACAAGAAATTATTGGGGGTTTAGTCGTAAAATTCCGGCGAGCTTTTATAACGGAACCACAGGAATTGAGCCAATCGATCACGTTATTAAAGTTGTATTGGAAACTGGATACTGTCACCATATCGAGAGACTAATGGTTTTAGGTAATTTCATGTTATTATGTGAATTTGATCCTGACGAAGTCTATACATGGTTCATGGAATTATTTATAGATTCATACGATTGGGTAATGGTACCCAATGTTTATGGTATGAGTCAATTTGCAGATGGCGGATTATTTGCAACAAAACCCTATATCAGCGGTTCAAATTATCTGAAAAAGATGAGTAATTACCCAAATGGAAAATGGCAGGCCATATGGGATGGATTATTCTGGCGCTTTATTCATCAACATTCTCAATTTTTCAAGTCCAATCCTCGAATGGCAATGATGGTGCGAACGTTTGAACGAATGGATGACTCTAAACAAAAAGACCACCTAGCTAGGGCCGAAAGCTATCTGAAGCAGCTTGAAGAACCATTAATTAACATCTAACCATTATCTTTGTACTCAATTAAACACTACTAATTACAATGTCTGGACTTACAATATTTTTTAGTGCATTAATCTTTATCGCCACTTTCTTATTTATGGAAGGAGTAGCCTGGTTTACCCATAAATATATTATGCACGGGTTCCTTTGGATTTGGCATGAGTCACATCATAAGGTCCACAATCACAAGCTTGAGCGTAACGATCTTTTTGCAGTTGTTTTTAGTATTCCGAGTATACTGTTGCTCTTTTTTGGATATGGCAATAACCCATACCTAACAGCAATTGGATTTGGCATTTTAGCTTATGGTGTTTTCTATGTTATGTTTCATGATGTTATTGTTCATCAAAGGATTAAATGGTATCCAAAGAAACGCAGTAAGTACCTAAACCGCATGATTCACGCTCATTACATTCATCATAAAGTTCATACTAAAGAAAATGCCGAGGCTTTCGGGTTCTTGTACGCTCCGAAGAAGTTTGAGAAGAAGAAGCTTTAGCTTAAATGTCTCAAATCTCCACCCTCACTTTTTTTCGTTATAATAGTCTGAAAAACAAACTCTGGGCATTTAAAATGATGCAGTTTGCGCATAAGCCCATGAGCAAAACAAAAGGTCTCGAATTTTATCGACTCATGGGAAGCGGCAAAGGAATAGGCTTCAACCCTCTTCCCGACTGGGGCGTCTATGCCATTCTGCAGGTGTGGGAGAATGAGGCAGCTGCCATTGCCTTTTTTAACGGGACCCTGCATAAGCGTTATGAGCAATCCGCAAGTGAAATCTGGACGCTCTACCTTAAAAATATAATCGCAAAAGGAACCTGGTCAGGTTCAAACCCATTTATAGCCAATGCGATTACTCAAAACCTACCACTTGCTGTTATAACTCGGGCTACGATTAAGGCAAAAGAGCTGTATCATTTCTGGAAATATGTACCTAAATCGCAAGAAGGCTTAGCCGATAACCCAGGATTATTATTTACAAAAGGGATTGGCGAAGTTCCATTTAGCCAGATGGCTACCTTTAGTATTTGGGATTCTGAGGAATCGCTAAAAGAGTTTGCCTATAACCAGAGGGCACACAGTAAAGCAATCGCTTTAACAAGAGAAAGAGATTGGTATTCGGAGGAACTTTTTGCCCGTTTTGCATTAATTAAAACTACCGGTACCTGGAGTGGTGTATCGGGGCTTGAACAGTTAACTACGGAGTAATTGCTGAAAAAATGCTTTCGTAAAGGTAAAATTGGTGTACTTCGACATTATCCGAATATCCTCTCCCAACGTAGTCTTTTCATCCAGAAATTTGAGAATAAGATAGCCTGGCAATTTTGTATACATTGTCTCGAAATACAACTCCCCTTTTTCATTATGCTGGTCGAGGATTCTTAAAAAGATTGAGTCGTAAAGACGATAACGTCCACGAGCAACACCCCGTGATGGCTCTACTTCTTCTTTGAGGTTTGTTAATAACCTCTTGATGGATGTTTGCGATATTTTGAAGGAATAGCCACTAGAAGGTTTTACCCAGCCCCCGGCGGTTCCAATCTTTATTACTTTACCATCATGGTGCTTGTAAAAACGATAATCAGACATCGGGATTACCCCTTGCTCTATTTCCTTAATCTGATAAGGCTTATTTGATATTCGTTGTTTGATATAGTTTGATAGGTAGGATTCATACTCTACTTCCTCCAGTAATTCGGCAGAGAATAAGGTAAATTCCACTAAGGCTGTGCGTTTATCGAATGGTAAAATATAGGTAAAGCTTGTGGCATCCTCCTTATTATCCCGGTAATCCATCATCAAAAATGACTCGGGATCAAAAACATCTTCTTCAAACGCTATTATCCAGCCTAAGAAGTGCTGCAGCAATTTCGTACTGCTCGTATCATGTGTAAATTCATCTGGAATACGGCTATCGAAAACCCAATTAGCTTCATATTCACCGTTCGCAGTAATTACTGATCCATCAGCGCTGGCAGACACCACCTCCTCATGCAACCAGGTTACATTCTCGCTACTTGCAATTATATCTCGGGCGTGGTTGTAGAAATCGATTGCTCGGAGCATCTTGTATGTGTAGCCTCCCATATCTAAATCTACAGCACTTTTTTTGGAGTAGAATTGTCCTTTAGACCATGTTCTGTAGACTATCTCTTCGTAGGGTCCTTCCTCATCCTCCCAGAAACACCAGGTTTTATCGTTTTCTAGCTTCTTATCTTTATCCAGCAAGAGAATATTAGCCTGCCCAAACTTTTCGTCCTCTAATAAAGATAATAGCAACTGCAATCCCGCTGCACCAGCACCAATAATGATAAAATCAAATGAGGTTCGCGACATATAAGCAGGCAAAAAACACCAATTGGGTTAGGTACACATGAATAGTGATAATTCTATCACCATCGATCTTCCTGCTAATATAAAAGAGATTGAGGAGCAAGGCCAAAATAAACCATGTAATAAAATTAAAAAAGGGTGCCTCGCCCGCATTCCACAACCAAAAGTCAAGGATTGGGGCAACAGGCTCAATAAAAAAATCTAGAAACACCATTAGAGTTGCTCCTATAATTGCTTGAAAAAAGAGCGGAACCTTAAACGATTTTGCTATTTCGGCACTGCACAGCACTAAGAGCGCCCAATTAATTCCGATTAATAAGGGTACTCCACCGACTTTTGGCCCCAGGTTACTACCGTACACATAATCGCCAAAAAGTAATCCGGTATTTACCCCAATGAGCTCGGCAAGCATTCCTGTAATAAATATAACCCCAAAGGCTATAATTGTTTTGCGTCGAAACATCGGGTAAAACCATACCATTATTCCTAATATCAAAAGAAGGTTAAATGGAGTTTTTTCTGCGAACCAATCTTTGAACCCAAGCGAAATACCAATAACCGCTGCAACATGAACAAGCCATAGAAAACCAATAGCAAATGGCTCTGGATCAAAGTATCGTTTTAGGGTTAGCTTAGCGATCATTTGCAATTAATTCTGATGTGATTTTTGCTGAATAGAGGCACAGCGGGATGCCCCCACCAGGATGAACCGACCCTCCAACAAAATACATATTCTTCAATCTGCTAGAAAAATTAGGGTGCCTCAAAAAAGCCGCCATCTTGGAATTAGAAGACGTACCATATAGTGACCCCTGGTGTGAGGATGTATCGGCTTCAATTCGAATAGGATCTAATATTTGCTCAGTTTCTATCAGGTCTTCCAAATCTACTTTTAAAACCCTATTCACTTTCGCAATAACTGCCTCTCGCACATCCGTCTGGAGTTTAACCCAATCTTGTCCGGTATTTGCAGGAACATTCACCATTACGAACCAATTTTCACATCCCTTTGGGGCGTCGTTGGGCTCGTCCTTTGCGGTAATGTTAATATAAACTGTAGGGTCGTCTGTTATATCATTCTTCTCAAAAATATGGTCGAACTCCTTTTGATAATCTTCGGAAAAAAGAATATTATGAAGATCTAATTCAGGGAAAGAACGCTTTACGCCCCAATAAAAAATCAAAGCCGAACTCGACCTTTCCTGTTTCATTATATGTTTCGGTGGGGCGATATCCGCTAGGAGATGTTGGTAAGTTGAGTAGATATCCATATTGGAAACAATCAGATCGGCAGGGTATACATTTTTTGCAGTCACTATGTTAGTAGCCTTGCCGTTGAGATGTTCAATTTTATCAACTCGTTCATTAAACCTAAACTTCACTCCTTTGTCTACGGCTAGTCTGTATAGACTTTGTGAGATTTCGTGCATGCCACCCTTTGGCAAAAATGCCCCATAATGCATCTCAAGATGAGGAATCATGCTCATAATACCTGGCGTACGATAAGGCGAAGACCCATTATACGTGGCGTATCGATTAAATAACTGCACCAACTTGGGGTTATCGAACTGCCTTTCGTTAACCTTATTTAACGAACTCAGTAAATCATATTGGGTGATTTTTGCGAGGGCTTTGACCACCTTAGTATCGAAAGCGGTACCCACTTTATGAAGTGACTTTTCCAAAAAGATTGACGCCGTGTTCTCATACTTCAGAGCGTTGGATTTGATGTAGCTTATTATTTGCTGCTTAGGAGTATTAAACTTCTCACTAGCCGCGTCGACAAAAGCATCTTTATTTGCCGGGAAAGAAAATTGGGTGCCATCCTCCCAGAAGTAATTGCAAACAATGTCCTTCCGTATATAAGAAAAGTGTTTTTCTGGATCCTCATCGAAAAGCTCAAAAAGCTCATCTACTAATTGAGGCATTGTAAATAGTGATGGACCATAATCGAAACGATAGCCCTTCTCCTTTAGCACGTGTAACTTTCCACCTGGATAAGCGTTGGCCTCAAAGACTTCGACCTCGAAATTTTGCTTGCGCAATCTTAGGGCTGCTGCGAGCCCTGCAATTCCCGAACCGATTACGATTGCTTTTTTCATCTGTTGATTTATACGGACTACATAGTTACCTATGCAGACATATTATACAGGTCAACAGAAAAACCATGTGCTCAGTTCCTAATAATCTCAAGGAACTACAAACAGGCAATAAATCAGAAACAAAAAAGGCACATAAATGCGCCTTTTTCGAGAAAACTGTCTAAATCACACAGTTTAAGAAGAACTTCTACTATTCTCCTTGTCCTAAAGAAAATCCTCTTTTTCCATCAAATTCATAGAGGTTCTCTGTTTTAATTACGTCAGTGCCATTTGCATGTAAATCAGAAAGAAGCGATAAAACCATTTCGTAATTTATTTTCTCATACACTGGCTTACCTTCAGCTATCTCAGCATTTCTAGCAACAAACCTGCAGCGCCAATGGTCAGTACAGTAGGTTTCTGTTTGCCCTTTCGGATATACTTTCACGCCGCGATTAGTAATCATTTTAAGCTTCAAACCAGAATTCGTCATTTCCTTGAGCTTATCGCCGATTTCGTTCGGATTAGAACCTTGCCAGTTTACAAATACATCAACTCCTACAAGTTCTTGTTTCTGTACTGAGCGAACGTACTCTGGAATGGTAATTTTTCCTCCACCCTTTGTAAGCTCGCTAACGCCTAGTTTTTCTGGCTTGTTGCCAAGTCGCGAAATTACCTGATCAGCAAACTCTGAAGTTGAGATTCTTTTCTTACTGAATCCTTCATTAAAAATATCTGCCGTATGATAACCATCTTCGATGGTCGCCAACCAGGCATTTTTAACTTTGTCAGCGACATCTACCTGACCAAGATGCGCAAGCATCATTACGGCAGCGTTAAGTAGCCCCGATGGATTAGCAAGGTTTTTCCCTTGTATATCCGGTGCCGATCCATGAATTGCCTCGAACATGGCAACATTTGTACCGATATTCGCAGAACTGGCCATTCCTACTGAACCTGCAATCTCAGCAACAATATCAGAAATGATATCACCATAAAGGTTAGAGGTAACAATTACATCGTAACGATCTGGACTTGCTGCCAACCGTGCAGCG
>CBDUMS010000113.1:0-8795 GCA_965368405.1 uncultured Cyclobacteriaceae bacterium | reverse complement strand
GTTGCTATTGTTTTCATTAATCGATTTCGTAATCTACTTCTTTAACGTTACTACCCTGCTGGGCTTACAGCAAAAGGTAGAAGAGTCTGTAGAAGACCTTGAGGATAAGCTTGAAGAATCACTGGAACCCATACAAAAGGCCGATCACGATGTTGATCAGCATGTGTCTTTTAATGATGATGACCCCGAAGATCTACTTCCTGATGAGCCTATGGAAGAGGAAATGGTTCTAAAAATTAAGGAAGAACCCAAAGAGGAAGAAAAGGAAGAAAAGAAGGATCTTGAACTTGATATAGTTAGTATTCCTGAACCAGAGGAGACGCCTGTTGTCGAAGAGAAGGAAGAAAAAGTTGAGCCCGAATTTACCCTTGAGGAAGGAGCTGAAGAACAGGCCGCCAAAAAAGCGGAAAATTATGACCCTACCCTCGATCTGGCATCATACAAATATCCGCCGCTAACCCTGCTTAACGATTACTCTAATACTTCGGTAAAAGTGAGTAAAGAAGAGTTACAGCAGAATAAGGATAAAATTGTAGAAACGCTTACCAGTTTTAATATTGGCATTTCGAGCATTAAAGCAACTATTGGGCCTACGGTTACACTCTATGAAATCGTACCCGATTCCGGTATTAAGATATCGAAGATTAAAAACCTTGAGGATGACATTGCACTAAGCCTGGCAGCCCTTGGGATCAGAATTATTGCACCAATTCCAGGGAAGGGAACAATTGGTATTGAAGTACCGAATAAGAACCGCGAGATGGTTGACATTAAAAGTGTTCTGGGTACTGAAAAGTTTATGAAGAGCGAATTTGAATTACCCGTTGTATTGGGTAAAACTATTTCGAATGAAGTCTTCATGATCGATTTAGCGAAGATGCCGCACGTACTTATGGCAGGTGCAACCGGACAGGGAAAATCAGTAGGTATCAATGTTATTCTGGCTTCCTTAATCTATAAAAAACATCCTTCGCAATTAAAATTTGTCTTGGTCGACCCCAAGAAGGTTGAGCTTAGTCTTTTCAATAAAATCGAAAGACATTTTCTGGCTGAATTACCAGGAAGTGACGAGCCGATAATCACAGATACTAAAAAAGTAGTTCATACGCTGAACTCATTAACCATTGAGATGGATGCTCGTTACGATCTATTAAAGGATGCGGGTACTAGAAATATAAAAGAGTACAATAATAAATTTGTTAACCGGAAACTTAACCCAGACAAAGGACACCGGTTTTTACCCTATATTGTTCTAGTCATCGACGAACTTGCCGATTTAATGATAATGGCAGGAAAGGAAATTGAGGCGCCAGTTGCACGATTAGCACAATTAGCACGTGCCATTGGTATTCATTTGGTGCTGGCAACACAACGACCATCGGTAAATGTTATTACCGGAGTAATTAAAGCGAACTTTCCAGCACGATTGAGCTTTAGAGTTACTTCTAAGATCGACTCAAGAACAATTCTTGATACGGGAGGGGCTGATCAATTGGTAGGTATGGGTGATATGCTATTTTCGCAAGGATCGGATATTATCCGATTACAGTGCGCTTTTATCGATACGCCTGAAGTAGAAAAAATATGCGAGTTTGTTGGTAGTCAGCGCGGATATGAGTCGGCCTATATGCTGCCAGAATTTGTTGGTGAAGAGGCTGGTGATAACCTTGAAGTTGATCTTGCCGATAGGGATGTACTCTTCGATGATGCTGCTCGATTAATTGTTCGCCACCAACAAGGAAGTACTTCTTTAATACAACGTAAAATGAAGTTGGGCTATAATCGCGCAGGAAGGTTAATAGACCAGTTAGAGGCCGCTGGCATCGTTGGAGTCTTCGAAGGAAGTAAGGCCAGAGAGGTTTTAATTTCAGATGAATACAGTTTGGAACAATTATTGAATGAACTAAAAGATAATAGCTAGAATAATATAGATAATGTATAAAAGAATAGTAATTGCGGCAGTACTTATGGGTTGTACCCTGGGTGTGCACGCGCAGCAGGACCCTAAGGCAAGGGAGATTTTAGATGCAATGAGTGCTAAATACCAAAGCATCCCATCTTTTCAGGCCGATTTGGCCTACACCATGACCAATAAGGTTGAATCGATTAATGAATCATTTAACGGTAAAATAAGTGTTAAAGGCGATATGTATCGTCTTGTGATGCAAGATCAGGAGATATACAATGATGGAGAAACCGTATGGACCTTCTTGCCGAATCTTGATGTACCAGAAGTGACGATAGATAATAATAATCCCGAAGCTGGGGATGTAACGCCATCATCCATTTTTAATATATATAAAGAGGGTTATAAATACCTTTACCTAAATGCTATTACCGAAGGCGGTAAGAGTTATGATGTAGTAGACCTTGTTCCGAATGATAAGGACGCACAATACTTCAAGGTAAGAATCGAAATTGGAGCATCGGACAGGTTATTGAGAAAGTTTACGCTGTTTGATAAAGAAGGTAGCGAGTACGCGTATTTGATCTCAAACTTTAAATCGGATGTTAACCTGAGCGATAGCTATTTTGTATTTGATGCCTCAAAATTGAGTGAAGATCAAATCATTGATATCCGATAAGGAAGGAGTATAATGTTTATCTAAGCCACTTAACGTGGCTTTTTTTGTACTATTGAATATGAATAAGACAGCCCTCTTTGACCAAATAAAAAAGAAGAGCTCTTACCTATGTGTTGGGCTAGATTCCGATATCGAGAAGATTCCGAAACACCTGCTCAAGGAAGAAGATCCGATCTTTGAATTCAACAAACAGATTATTGATGCAACGGCAGAGTATGCGGTAGCATACAAACCTAATTTGGCATTTTACGAAAGTCAGGGAGCCAGGGGCTGGGAAACATTGGCGAAGACAGTTGCCTATATTCCCGATAATATATTAACTATTGCCGACGCTAAACGAGGTGATATTGGCAATACATCGTTACACTATGCGAAGGCTTTTTTTGAGGAACTTAAATTTGATGCAATTACACTGGCACCTTATATGGGTATCGATAGTATCAAACCTTTTCTTGACTACCCGGATAAATGGGCGATAGTATTGGCCCTTACATCGAATGCAAGTAGTAAGGATTTCGAGCAGTTGGTTGTAGGGGATAATGGTGCATCATCTAAAAAGCTTTTCGAGGAGGTGCTAGAAAAAGGTAAATCATGGGCTACGCCAGATAACCTGATGTACGTTGTTGGAGCCACAAAGGCTGATCAGCTGCAAGAAATCAGAGCTATTGTACCAAACCATTTCTTGTTGGTACCTGGAGTGGGTGCCCAAGGCGGCAGCTTAGAAGAGGTTTCCAAAAATGGCATGAACGAATCCTGCGGACTGCTTGTCAATTCTTCACGAGGAATAATTTTTTCTGCCTCAGATGCGAGCTTTGCTTTGTCGGCTGGCCAACAAGCCCAAAAGTTGCAGGAGGAGATGTCGGAATATCTAAGTAAGTATTGTTTCTAACGAAAAAGTTACCTCTTTTTGACATATGAAAGAGGATGTTTTACAATACATCTGGAAGACACAATCATTCAATACTTCAGACATCTCAACGACAAGAGGAGAGCAAGTATCAATTCTTGCGCAGGGAATCCAAAATACCAATGCCGGCCCCGATTTCACCAATGGCAGGTTACTTATTAATGGTATTGAATGGATTGGTGATATTGAAATTCATACCACTTCATCGCAATGGGTTACGCATAAGCATCATCTAGATCCAGCTTATAATAAAGTTATTCTCCATGTAGTTTGGGAACATAATAAAGAGATTCTGCGAGCAGATGGCAGCGAAGTGCCAACTATTGAATTACAGAACCTCGTTCAAGACATTTGGCTAGAACGATATAGGATGCTAGCCTCTTCATTACAAGATATCCCTTGCCAAACATTTATCAAGGCAGTTGATCGAGTATATGTTACGAATGCTTTTTCGCGAGTGTTACTGGAGCGATTGAAGCGGAAAAGTAGAGCTTTTCTGGAACTCTTCGAAAGTGCTGGTAACGATTGGAATAAGGCTTCATATCAATTCCTTATTCAAAACTTTGGGTTCAAAAAGAATGGTGATGCCTTTAATAGGCTTAGTCTGCTTATTGAGTATGAGGTATGTCGAAAGTTAGAAACACAGCTTCAGACTGAGGCCTATCTTTTTGGTATGGCGGGGCTAATTCCAACCGAAGTACAAGATGATTATAGCCTAAAGTTAAAGAGAGAATTTGCTTATCTAAGAAAAAAGTTTGATCTGGCGGCAGAACCAATGCAGCATATGGAGTGGCGTTTTATGCGGATGAGACCTGCGAACTTTCCAACCATACGTATTGCTCAACTTGCCAGCTTTCTTTTTAACAATAAAAGCTTTTTCCGAAAATTAGTTGAATTACCAGTTGCAGCAGCCCCCGACTTTTTTAGAGTAAGACCATCGGAGTATTGGAGCTCTCATTATCATTTTAATAGAGAAACTTCACATAAAGAGGCTGGGCTCGGTAAGCAGAGTAGTATTGTGCTGAGCACAAATGTTGCAGCAGTTTTATTGATGGCCTATGGCTTACAACTAGCAAATGATAGCTTTGTCGATAAGTCGATGGCTTTCCTAGAACAGTTACCGAATGAAAATAACGCCATAATAAACTTGTGGCATTCACTCGATATCTCAATTACAAATGCAGTCGAATCGCAAGCTGCAATTGAATTATTTAATAACTATTGTAAAAAAGCCGGATGTTTGTCATGTAGTATAGGCAACAAAATTTTAAAACAAGCGTGATCTTATTTTTTAACCTATTGGTATTTGCTTTCATAGCCTATTGGGGCTGGCATGAAAACATGAAGCATGCATTACGTCTTTTTTACTGGCCGGCAATTTCATTAAAAGTCTTTTCTGGAATTGCACTCGGGTGGATCTACCTTAATTATTTAAATGGTGGCGATACTTGGAGCATGTTTGCTGCAGCCTCTGCAATCAAGAGTATCATTGACCAGTCTCCAGGTGAGTTTTTAAACATTTTTGTACGAGGCGACTATTCTTTATTACCCAATTTTCAATATACCTGGATACCTGCCGCATTCATGGTAAAGTTATTGGCGCTTCTTTGTTTTATTACCGATTCAAATTATTGGCTGATAGCGGTCTATTTATCTTTCTTTAGCTTTTTTGGCCTATGGGCCTTTGCAAAAAGTCTCTACCAATTAACTTCTGATAAATGGGTTGCACTCGTGCCTACAGTATTATTTCCGTCAATAGTATTTTGGTCATCTGGTTTACTTAAAGATTCTCTGGCTGTTGGGGCTTTAGGCTGGCTTTTTAGCGTTGTGATTTCTTCCTATTTGGGAAGAAGCTTAAGTAAATCAAGCGCAATAATTGCGCTAATAAGTTTTGTGCTTCTGGCAATAGTAAAATACTATCTTGCTGCCATTTTCTTAGTGTCGGTTTTAACCCTAATCTCTGTATTATATCTTGAAAAGTATTCTAAGTCACGTAAAATACAGTTTATTATACCTCCTGTTGTATTTACAATCCTATTATTAATATCTAGTCTATTACATCCAAACTTATGGCCTTCTCGGTTCTTAGAGGTGATTTATAGTAATTATCAGCAGTACCATTTAACCAGCGATCCGGCTAATCTAATATACTTTAAGAACTTAGGTCCGAACATAACATCCTTCTTGCAATACTCTCCCAAAGCCTTATTGGGCGGGCTTTTTATGCCTTTATGGCTCCCGGAATTAACCATTTTTAAGCTTGGCGTAATCGTAGAAAATTGGTTCCTGTTACTACTTGGGCTATTGGCGATTTATAGACTTCTAAAGCAAAAACTAGTTTTCAGCCCTCTCCTTTACTCAGCGTTATTATATGTGATAACAACGGCGATTTTTATTACTTTCTCTACTCCGAATTTTGGTACATTGGTGCGCTACAAGACGGGTTATCTCCTCTTGTTCTTACCCTTATTACTTTCAGCCGTTTTAACGAGGACAAAAAAAACGAATTAACGGTTCGCTGCGTTATCTTTGCACTCTTAAGAAAATAAAATGGATAAACCAGTAATTATTATCGGCGCTTCATCATTGGGCAAGAGTGCAATGGAGTTATTTACGGAAAATAATGTTGTTGTCTACGGTTTTTTAGATGATGATGAAGCCCTACACGGCACTGAAATAGGAGAGGTGTCTGTCCTTGGTGATTTAGATGATTCTTCACTAGTATCAATTATTGGGAAAGATTGTGAAGCTTTCATCGCAACCGAAGAGATTGAACTCAGAAAAAACTTAGTCGATTCCTTGGTGGAGCAGAATAAGGTAATGCCCGTTAATGCAATACATACTAATTCATTTATTGCTAGTTCTGCGCAGTTAGGGCATGGAAATTTTATCGGCGCTGCAACAGCCATTGGCTCCAATGCTAAAATCGGGAGTCATCTTATTGTGCATACCGGTGCTATAATTAATGATGAAGCTGAATTAGGAGATTTTGTGCAAGTTGGTGCAGGGAGTATTGTTAACAGCGGTGCGAAGGTAGAAAACGATGTTTTTATTGGTGCCGGTGTCGTGGTGGTTTCAGGGGTTAAAATTGGTAAAAGTGCTAGAATAGGAGCGGGTTCGGTCGTAATTAAAGATGTGAAAGATGGCGAAACCGTTTTTGGCAATCCAGCTGAACCCGTATAATTTTTGCCACTGCGTTTAATTTGCCTAAATTTAGGACTCAGTTTAATATTTCATGTCGAAATTTCTAGATTCTGAATTAGTGCTTAATAAGGATGGTAGTGTCTATCATCTTAATTTAAAGCCACAACATATCGCCGATAACGTTCTTATTGTTGGCGATCCAAGCAGGGTGTATCGTATCAGTAAACATTTCGATAAGATTGATTTCGAAATGAATAAACGCGAGTTTATCACGCATGTAGGGAAGTATAAGGGCAAGCGAATTACTGTGCTCAGTACGGGTATGGGGCCTGATAATATCGAAATATTCTTCACCGAGCTCGATGCACTTGTCAATATCGACTTAAAGAAAAAGACCATAAAATCAAAAAAGAGGAAGCTGAATATTATTCGAATCGGAACCTCTGGAGCTATGCAGGAAGACATACCGGTTGGCTCTCATGTAGCCTCACGCTATGGACTCGGGCTTGATAATCTCATGTGTTTTTATAATTATCAGCATACAGAATTCGAGCAAGACATTGTTAATGAATTGCAAAAACAAGCTAAACTTCCTTTCACTCCTTATCTCGCAAAAGGCTCAGATACTTTACTCGAACAAATAGCAGGAGGGATGATTATTGGTAATACCGTAACTACACCAGGTTTTTACGCCCCTCAGGGTAGGCGAATTCGATTAGACTTAAAACTCCCGCGACTACTTCGAGATTTGAATTGTTTTCATTATCAGAATTTCTGGCTCACAAACTTTGAAATGGAAACTTCAGCCCTATATGCAATGGCTAAAATGTTAGGGCACGAAATGTTGAGTGTCAATGCGGTAATCGCTAATCGACCGAATGGTACCTTCAGTAAAAATCCTTACCCGACAATCGATTCACTTATTAAAAAGGTTCTGGATCGCTTATAATTTATTGTTCTCCATCGATTGAATTTGTTTCTGAGCAAAGGATGGATCGTAATTATTATAGAAGCCCGATAATATTCGATGCGCAATCTGCGATAATATCAGCTCTTCATCAGATTTTCCTTCTTTCCCTATCCAAAAAACTCTTTTAGGGTGCTTCTTCATATCTTCCACATAGGCTTTAGCATGTTCGTACTGCTCCTCTGTGAAGATAAGGTTAAATGTGGTTTGAACGGAATGTATATTACCCATAGTAATTGAAGTTGCAACAATTATATAACAAGGTTTATGCCAACCCTTTAATTCTTCTTTAACGTCCTATAGCGCAAATGGTTGGCGTTCGAAAATGGGATGCATTGACCGATAGTGGATGGTCTTAAGTGCAATTAGAATTCGCAGCCAAACACTAATAAATCTCCTTCTTGCTCGCCACCGCCCAACCATTCTGTATAAATTTTACGCAAAACTTCGCTTTGTTGCTCGATCGACTGGCTTGCTACAGACTCAATGGCGGTAATGAATGCCGATTCACCAAAGGGTTTATAATCATGGCCACCGTGTTGCGTCCAAAACGAATCAGTGCTTAAATAGAAGCGCATTCCTTTTGCTATATCCGTTACCTCATTTCCAAATTCTCGACTTTCTTCTTCGACTAATAAGCTATTCTTCTGCCCCGTATATTTTTGGACAGAACCATTTGTCATTCTAAATAGAGGAAAGTTAGCGCCGGAGTAGCTAAGGGTCTTTTCCGTGCTGTCGTATGCAATTACTGCTGCATTGACACCGCCAGAAAACGGAATTCCAGCGGGGAAAAGTTCTTTAATTTTTGATTCTAATTGCTTAAGGATTATCGAAGGCGTTAGAATATTCAGGTGATTAACAATTTCATCTAATAATTGATAAACATTGCTTGATAATAAGCCGCCTGCGGCGCCGGCATTTAAAGAATTAAAACTGGCAACGATTGTAATATTTTTCTTCGTTACCATAAATAAGCCAGCTCCGCCCGATAGCTTCATAGGCTGGTTCAGAAAAAATTTCTTACGAATTGACTTATTTGAATCAAAGAATTCGTCTGGTTGAGGGATGATTTTGTTGACTAGAATATCTGATAAGTCTAGAGCGGTTTCCGCACTTACCAGTTCCTGTTTAGTACTATTGAGCACTTCTGCCAGCTCATCATGATTGGAAATCGGTTCTATTTCGAGCTTAT
>CBDUMS010000112.1:0-8830 GCA_965368405.1 uncultured Cyclobacteriaceae bacterium | reverse complement strand
TATGAGTGACCAACCCCAACCCAATCAGACATACCGCGACGATGAAATAGATTTACGAAAATTGTTTCAGGCGATTGGAAATTTTTTCGTGAATATCGGACGTAGTATAGTTAGGTTAATTCTTTCCATTCGACGAGCGACTCTTCGCTATAAGATATTACTGCTAATTGCACTCGTTGTGGGAGGGTTAGCAGGGCTTGTCCTAAATAAGGTGGTCGATCCTTATTACAAGACTCAAATGGTATTGAAATCTCAGTATCTTAATACCAAATTGGTTCAAAACAGCATTGATAAGCTAAACCTACTCTGCGAAGAAAAAAATCGTGAGGGTTTAGCGATCACCTTGGGTATTCCCTTAACCTTAGCTGAAAACATTGTTGAATTTTCCTTTGAGCCATTTGTTGCTGAAGCCGATGTAGTAGAAATTGAGCTCCTTAAACAGAAATTAGAAGAATTGAAAATTGAGAATCAGGATATTGAAAAAGTTATAAGACAAATTGATATTGAGAACAGAAACTCGTTCACTATATCTGTTCAGGTTTATGATACCAAAATTATTGCAAACCTACAGGAGGCATTAATGGGGTACTTTAAGAATAACCCTTACATAGCAAATCGTATTGCAACCACGAGAGCCAGACTCGAACATTTAATTTCGAAATTAACACATGAAGTCGCTATGCTTGACAGTTTGAAAAATGCCTACAATTTTAATTTGAAGGCCCAGGCAGACAGAAAAGGACCCGAGGCGTCGAATAGCTTTTTTCTAGGTGAAAGCGGCGCAGTGAATCCAGTAGACGTGTATTCTCAGGGAGTTTCGTTATTCCGACAACTTCAAAGTGCAGAAGTAGACCTCGAACTGGGCTCTGATTTTGAGTTGGTTGATGGCTTTACAACGTTTAGTAAACCCGATAGTCCTGGAATCCTTCTATCAATTGTGATTATGGCTGGAATCTTTTTAGGTTTGGCTTATTTACTAATTGTTTTAGTTGAAATTAATCGCTATCTAAATCGTATAGAAGAACAGGGGTTTGAGGAGTTGTAGTAATGAGTAATGAGTAATGAGTAATTAGTAGTTAGTATTAAGACTAAAAAGAATGGTAAAGCTTGGTGTCATTAAAGAAGGGAAAGTGCCTCAGGATGTTCGTGTTCCTTTAATCCCGGAGCATCTCGCCGAGCTGGTTACCAATTTCCAGGAGTTTGAGGTAAAAGTGGAGAACTCAGATTCCAGATGCTATAAAGATACCGAGTACCAAAAGCACAGTATTGATGTTGTCGAAGATGTATCCGCAGCCGATATCTTGCTTGGGGTAAAAGAAGTACCCATACCAAATTTAATTGCAGATAAAACCTATCTCTTCTTTTCGCACACCATAAAGAAGCAACCCTATAATCGTAAGCTTCTTCAAGAAATACTTAAGAAAAACATTACCCTTCTCGATTATGAGGTGCTTACCGATACCAATGGAATCAGAATTGTTGCATTTGGGCGCTACGCCGGTATTGTAGGTGCCTACAACGGTTTACTAACCTATGGTAAGAAATACAACCTATACAATATCCGTAGAGCTCATGAATGTTTCGATCTGAATGATCTTGCAAGCGAGTATCAAAAGATAAATCTACCTCCAATTAAAATCGCCCTCACAGGCAGCGGCCGTGTTGCCAATGGTGCCTGTGAAGTATTAGATGGTGCCAACATCAAGAAAGTCAGTCCGATAGAATTCTTGAATAATACCTATGATGAAGCTGTATATACCCAACTCTATCCTGAACATTATAATCAGCACAAAGAAGGGTTAGCCTATACGGACGAGCACTTTTTTGCTAACCCTACCGAATATAAATCGAGCTTCTTGCCCTATACCAAAGTTGCGGATATGCTTATAGCAGGGGCATACTGGGATCCTAAAGCACCCGTGCTCTTCACCAAAGATGATGTAAAATCTCCTGAATTCAAGATTAGAGTCATTGCCGACATTACCTGCGATATTGAAGGGTCGGTACCAACAACACTACGTGCAACAACAATAGATGAACCATTCTACGATTATGATAGAATTAAGCTGAACGAAACCACACCGTTCTCCTCTGAGAATAATATCACAGTGATGTCCATTGACAATCTGCCCAATGAATTGCCCAGAAATGCTTCACATGACTTTAGTGAGCAACTTACAAGCAAGGTGCTGCCAAGCTTTGTGCTTGGAGATAAGGAGGGCGTACTCGAGCGAGCAACCATTACAAAAAACGGAAAATTAACAGAACGGTTTGCCTACCTTCAAGACTACGTCGATGGTAAGTAATCTACTTACTCAAAAATAGCTCCCGCAGAACGTATTGTAATAATTAATGTTATAGGTAGCAACGCTGGGTTAAGGGCTTGGGGTAAAATTGACCAAACTAAAATCAACAGTAATCCTCCAACAACTGTAAACAACAGATACCAATTCATCCAGCGTGGTTTAACCCTTTTTAGAATGAGGCCTGCAACAAACAAGTGCGTTGGCCATGCCCAAAGCAAATTAAGGTTCCACGCCGCTGCAGCATGATCTGTGGCAACCCATAAGAGTAGCAAGAATAACCCTAGTAGCCCATAAGTGAGAAAAATAGCGAAATCAAAAAATCGTAGTGATAATGATTTTTTTAAGCTCCAATAGGTGAGAAACGCTATAAATAAGGCTACTAGCCAAAAGACCAGCTTTGGGGTAAAAAAGGGCCCCTTATGCTTACTATTATCTGCGTCGAAAAGTGTAGAACTGTGTTCAACAACAGGTGTCCAATTTCCCTCCAGATTTACCTCCGCTAAATCAAATGCATCGGCAACATAGTCGGGCAGATACATATATTGTAGATTGGTAAGCTGTATATCCATGGGCATGCCCAGACAAAGATCTATGCCCAGTTTCCCCCATGGAAACCAGTCGGCAGAGTAACGATCGGTAAGCTCTCTAATGGTTAACCCGGGTTCATCAACATACGATTCATCAAAACGAAAGTCATCACCTAGCGCTTCTATGAAAACATCACCAATTTTGGTTGCACAATTATCATAGAAATAATCGTAATAATAATTAGCGTTCTCTGGCCTGGCATTGCTCACCAAATAAGAAAACACCTTCTGTTTTTGTTCTTGTGTTAGATTAAGGGCTTGTTCTTTTACTGAACGATTGCTTTCCTCATAATAGTTAATCAAGCCCTTAGCATCTTGTACTGCCAACTTATAAACCAGATACCCTTTAGCAAAATTTAAATAGAAATTAGGCTGATTAAAATCGAAGGTCCCGTAGTTAAATGCCGCATCATAGTCGTATTCTGGGTCGGTAACACGTATGGCAGAATGTCCAAATGCGGCATAAAGTTCGCTCGTACCCGGACCAATCGTTAAAATGCTTATCTCAGCCCTATCCGATAGTTTTTGTGCAAAAGACGTCGACCAACTTACCGCTAGTATTAAACAGATAAGGGCCACTTTGAATATTTTTCGATATTTTACCATCTCAATCTCAATGATAATACGATTTTTACTAGCTTGCTCTGAGTTTTAAAAATTTATTGATGTTCAACAACGATGCCCGTAATTTTATTAAAAAGCTTAGCTTAAAAAAGCTATTTAATATGATGTTGGTATTCCTAAGCTTTTACCGCTCTCGGATGACCAGGAATCCCGTTTTATGGGGTAATCCAATAAGTTTGAGCATTGAGCCCACAACGTCATGCAATTTAAGATGCCCTGAGTGCCCAAGTGGCCTGAGATCATTTACCCGCCCCACAGGAATGCTCAATGCTACCTTATTCGAAACTATAATCAGTCAGCAAGCAGATACCCTTAGTTATCTGCTACTCTATTTTCAAGGGGAACCCTACCTACATCCCGAGTTCAATAAAATGGTTGCCTTTGCTCATAAGAAGGGAGTATATACAGCCACATCAACCAATGCTCATTACTTGACGGATGAAATTGCAGAGGCGACCATTAAAAGTGGACTAGATCGATTAATAATTTCTATTGATGGTACGACCCAGGAAACCTATGAACAGTATCGGATTGGGGGTTCATTGCAAAAAGTAATCGAGGGCACCAAAACCTTGGTTAAATGGAAGAAAAGATTAAAGTCTGCCACGCCACATCTCATATTCCAGTTTCTTGTTGTAAAACCCAACGAACATCAACTCGAAGAAGTGAAAACCTTAGCCACAGAAATTGGTGTTGACGAAGTTAAATTTAAAACGGCTCAACTTTATGATTTTGAAAATGGGAACGAGCTAATGCCAGAGAACAAGCAGTATTCGAGGTATGCAGAGGTGGCTCCCGGCAAATTTGAATTGAAAAATAAACTATATGACCATTGTTGGAAGATGTGGCATAGTTCGGTTATTACCTGGGATGGCAGCGTTGTGCCCTGCTGTTTCGACAAAGATGCCAGTCATAAACTGGGGAGCATGAATGAACTCAGTTTTAGCGAGATATGGACAAGTCCTGGGTACAATAAGTTTAGATCATCATTACTAAAAGGCAGGAGCAAAATAGACATCTGCCAAAATTGTACGGAAGGCGCTAAAGTATGGACCTAATCGCTAATATTGGTTAAATTAGCCTTGGGAATATTAATACTTACAAATAATGAAGTTTCAAATTAAGATAGAATCATTACCACTCCATTTTTTAGTGCTTGGCTGGTTCTTAGTAATTTTTAATGGAGTAAGCTTGTTCATCAGTGCAGATATTATTTTTAACCTTATTCTGCTGATAGTTGGCATATTGCTGGTAGCATCGCAACAACGTGTGGAGCTAGACCTGGAAAAGAAACTTTATAGCGAGTATTATTGGGTACTAGGGTTGAGGCTAAGTCAAACCACAGAGGAGTATAGCGAGATGTTGGAAGTGATTTTGGCGGAAGGCAACTACAGTCAGGAATATGGAAAATACAATCGGAGGTTTATAAGTGGCACAATGTTCAAGGGCTACATTGTATTAAAGGACCAGGAACATATTTTTATCGGTCAGAATAAAGGACGCAAGGCGATGGAAAGGAAAATTATTAAACTGGCGGATAAGCTAAAACTGCCTTATAATATTACCCCTGCGAAGGTTTAGGTTTTATTTGCCTTGTATTTTGCAACAATTGGGGCTGTTTCGCAGCCACAGTCTGGCCCACAATCAGTTTTTTTCTGAAGTTTTAGGTAAACCCGATATCCCAAATAGGCCAATGCTGTTGCAAAGATTAATACGACCAGAATTTGTTGCATGAAGCAAAGATAATCAATTTAGATCATGACCAATGCTTGTCCATTACCTGAATTAATTCAGGTAAAATCTCACCAGCCGCCACTATTTCTCGCCCGAATAAGAAGTCATCGCCACCTTTAAAATCAACAACCTTTCCACCGGCTTCTGCAACAATTAATGCTCCAGCGGCCACATCCCATACATTAAGATTATACTCAAAAAAAGCTTCAAATCTTCCACAGGCAACATAAGCCAGATCTACGGCAGCAGAACCCATTCTTCGTAACCCATGGGTTGTCTTCATTAGCTCATCGAGAATCTTAAGGTAAGAAGCAATCTGTTCGAAGTTATAATAAGGAAAGCCTGTAGCCAGCAAACTCTCGCTAAGTTTAGTCCTCGGTGAAACCAAAATCGGCGTGTTGTTCAAGAAAGCTCCACCTCCCTTAATGGCCGTAAACATCTCATTCCTGTTTACCTCATATATAACGCCTAAAACCAGTTCTTTGCCACTCATTAGTGCTATTGATATTGCATAAACGGGTAGGCCATGTGTAAAATTAGTCGTGCCATCCAGGGGATCGATGATCCAACGGAAATTCTCCGTTGTATGTCCGGCCGTACCCTCCTCTGTAATAAAGCCAGCTTCGGGTAAAATCTTTTCCAAACCGTTCACCAGAAGGGTTTCTGCGGTCTTGTCAACATAAGAAACCAGATCGTTCAGCCCTTTTTCTTCAACTTTATTATAATCGAAACTTTTGGCTTCTTTAGCTATATATTTACCAACAGAATAAGTTAGTGTTTTAACCTCATCAAGTATCTTGTTGAAATCCATTTTATTTGGCGTCTATAACCACGACAAACTCTCCTTTAATTGTATTCTGATTGAAGTGCTCTTTTACTTCAGGGATTTCACCGGTAATTGTTTCCTCATGAAGCTTAGTCAGTTCTCTTGAAACAGAAATACGGCGTTCCAATCCTAAAACTTCCTCTAATTGGTCCAGCAGCTTTAATAAACGATGTGGCGATTCGTATAAAACAATGGTCCGCTCTTCTTCCTTAAAGCTTTCTATTCGCGTTTTTCTGCCCTTTTTATTTGGCAAAAAGCCTTCAAAACAGAATCTATCGGTAGGAAAGCCACTATTTACTAAAGCCGGCACAAATGCAGTAGCTCCCGGAAGAGACTCCATTCTTATATCATTTTCGAGCGCAGCCCGTACCAATAGATAGCCAGGATCTGAGATACCTGGTGTTCCTGCGTCACTTACCAGTGCCATTCGGGTCCCTGCCAAAAGGTCTTGTATAATGGCAGAAACAATCTTATGTTCATTATGGATATGAAAGCTGCGTTGCTTTGTCTTTACTTCGTAATGGTGCAAAAGCTTACCTGTTGTTCGCGTATCCTCTGCCAGAATAAGATCTACTTCATTTAATACGGTTATAGCACGAAAGGTTATATCTGCTAGATTTCCTATTGGAGTAGGAACAATATATAGTTGAGCATCCTGCCGCTGTTCTTTCGTCCCCATTATAAATTACTAGCCTTAATAAGGTATTGATACTGTAGGCTCTTGGTATCTACCCGCTCAATGGTAAATCCTGTACGCTCCAGAACCTTAACCACTTCATCCGCAGAAACCTTTTCTACTTCATCTGGCCCTACCGGCATCTTTCCTATTTTATAATCAACGATAACAATGCTGCCTTCTTTGGTAATTGATTTTCGAAGTCTTTGCAAATAACCATTTCGGTCTTGGATATAACCTAAAGTATTCACCATAAGAACAATATCAACTTCATTGTCCGTAAGCGATGAAGAATTAGCTGTTGTAATTCTTGTTTCGATTTTTTTTGCCAAAGCCCGGTCATACATTTCTGTCTTCCGGTCTTCGATGTAATTTAAAAATCGTTGTTCAATATCTATAGCAATTACCTTTTTTGCAGGTAACGCCATCTGAAATGTAAAGTACCCCGTTCCAGAACCAATATCGGCAACCGTCTTATCGTTCAAATCTCCGAGTGCTTCAATTACAAACTTAGGGTCTTGCCAGGTCTGTCTTTTAGGGTCTTCATACTTGCGTACTTTTAAATCGAACGATTCCGATTGCCTAACCCGCGTAGTATCCTGATAGGCTTTTACTATTCCCTTTTCTGAGGTCTTATACGAGCAAGAAATACTGAAAATTGCAATTATGAATACCGCACGGATCATACTCAAAGGTAAAACCTTTGTTGGTTATATCAAGATAAACGAAGTAGCACTATAGGGAAATAATACCTTCGATTTCAGCCGCCTTTTCGTAGATATCAATAATTTCATCAGCATTATTCATACTACATTGGGATGTTAAGCTCGTGTACTTCCCTTTGCTCGATGGCTTAGTAATTACCTCTGCTTGTTCAGGAAACAACGATCTTACATCATCCTCTTTATCGGCAGGCACAATGAATTTAAAGGTGTACATAGCAGGCCATGTGTACTCTTCATCAAGTAGCTCCCGGAATTTCTCCTGATCTTCTGATTTTTTCATTTACTAACTCAAGCAACGAAGTGGTAATAGTCTCTAGTAAAACTTATATCGTTCGTCTACAATAGACGCCCAATCACGTATACTCTCACCCACATAATACGAAGCACTCTGTGTACGGCTTTGCTCTAAAGTATTCTTATAGCTCGTGTAATCGGCTATCTCGGGCGCATCCACTCTGCTCACTAACTCAAGTACAACCACTCCTGTTTCGGTAATGATTGGGGCAGATATTGCACCTGGTTCAAGGGCAAAGGCAACACCAACAGCTTCTGGTGCTGTACCTACCGATGGTAAACTGGTAGCACTGAGTCTAAGGTCACTCGACTCATAGATCTTAGCATCATCTCCAAAACTAGCGGCCCGCTCCTCTAAGGTGCCAGAGAGTGCTGATAGCTGTGCTGCTAGCTTTTCACCGATTTTCTGGTTCTTAACCTTATTGGTTACTTCCAAACGAACAGACTCCAAATCAGCAGTTCCTTCTTCTATTTCACCGGTCATTACAGCAATTACATAGGTATCGTCCACTTCAAATACAGAAGACACTTTGCCTTCCTCGGCGGTATTAAACAACCAGCTAACAACTTGTCGAGCATTTCCTAATCGAGGAACATTTACTGCATTTTGGGTAATATCTTCAGCCTCTAAAACTGTGAGAGAATCAGCCTTGGCGTTATTGGTAAAATCATTTAGGTTATTTGATGTTCCCGCAAAGTAATCTGCCTTTCTGAACGCATTATCTCGGGTTTCATCGCTTGGAGCAATTTCTCTGCGAATCATCGCTATCTTATACTTTGTATACGTAGGCAATTCGGTAACCTTGATAATATGGTAACCAAACTCTGTCTCTACAAGTCGGTTAATTATACCTGTGCTTTTTGCAGCAAAGACAGCATCGCTAAAGGGTTTAACCATTTTCTCACTATCGAACCAATCAAGATCCCCGCCTCGCATCGCGCTCACGCCATCTTTACTATTATCTTTAGCTGTTTCCGAAAAATCGGCTCCACTTTGGACCTGGCGTAGAATTGCATTTGCTTCGTTTCTAGCTTTTGCCTTTGCAGCATCAGAATCA
>CBDUMS010000111.1:0-8878 GCA_965368405.1 uncultured Cyclobacteriaceae bacterium | reverse complement strand
ATGTAAAGTAACCAACGCTTCTTCTCCGTTTAACTCGCGTTGAAGTTCTTGCTCAATTCTGGAGCGAACCACACGTCTGTCGTTTATATAATACTTTAAATCACTGGTAATGGTTACCGAGGTCTTCTGCATTACAATCTTCGATTGCTTTGCCGAAGGTAAACTAACCGGCAGTCCTGATGGCGTAATAAAAGAACTTGTCAGCATAAAAAATATCAGTAATAGGAAGATAACATCCGTCATCCCCGACATGCTAAAAGAAGAATCGATTTTATGTTTTGATTCGAATGGCATAATTACTTCGGTTCTTGAAGGAGTTCAATAAACTCAATCGAAGAATACTCCATGCTATGGACTATCTTCTGCATTCTTGTTACCAGAAAATTGTACGCAAGGTAGGCCAATATACCTACCACCAAGCCAGCCGCGGTAGTAATCATGGCTTCATAAATACCTGCTGAAAGCAATTTGGGACTAACCGCACCCTCTTCCTGGGCAATAGACATAAATGCGTTGATCATACCAATTACTGTACCCAGAAAACCGAGCATAGGTGCTGCGCCAGCAATGGTTGCCAGCATCGACAGATTTTTTTCTAATCGGTAGATTTCAATTCGCCCAACGTTTTCAATGGAGGCTTCGATATTCTTAAGGGATGAACCCAATCGAGCGAGGCCTTTTTCAATCATCCGCGACATTGGTGTATCAGATTGAGTACAAACTACTTTCGCTGCAGTAATGTCACCCTTCAGTACCAGGTCCTTTATCTGCGACATGAATGAGTCTGGACTTGCCATGGCCTGCTTCAGCGTTCTTAACCGCTCTACATAGACATAGACACCCAAAAGGGACAATAAAAAGATAGGGATCATCATAATCCCTCCTTTGAAGACTAAATCTATTAATTGAATAGAGCTACCCTCCGATCCCATGGCTAAGCTATCCTGAGCCGCCATAGATACTTGTGTTAAAATCATATTAATATTTCAATACCCATAAATCATCACCAAACTCACCTTTCAGCTTATTTGCTGCTTCTTGAGCCTCAACAAAGGTGCCAAAATCGCCCATCGATAAACGATGGAACTTTTTAGTGCCTTTAGGTGACAACAGCACAGTAGAGGTACCGTCTTCCTTCATCTTTTTACCAAGATCCATTGCCATATCACCATCAAGAAAACTCTCAATCACAATATAGTAACGTCCAGTTGGTTCTGAAATTGTACTGAATTCTGCCGTTTGCGAAGAAGCTTCATCAGCGTCGGCATCGGCATTGGCTGCTTGCTCTGCTGCTAGCCTTTCTTCTTCTTGTTTCTTTTTAGCTGCAGCAATACGTGCAGCCTCTTGATCCTTGGCTAATTGCTCCTGCTTTGCCTTCTCTTCGGCAGCCGCTTGAGGGCGGTAAAACATAAAGTACCATATAGCCCCTGATAAGAGAACAGTAATTACAAGTGCCCCAATAATTCTTGGTGTATTCGACTCTGCCTTAGGAGGTACATAAGTAGTTGCGGGTTTCGATTCTTCTTCAGCATCCTCATCCTGCTCATCCTCTTCAGCAACTTCTTCTACTGTTTCTTCCTCCGATTCAGCAATAACCTCATCTACTTCCTCTTCAGTAGCTTCGACAACCTCCTCTGTTTCTTCTGCCTCATCACTCGTTTCCTCAGGTTCATCATCTAATGTATTAAAATCAAGATCTGGAAGACCAAAGCTATCATCAGCTTCGTTGATATTGTCTTGTTCATCCTTATTAAATTCATCCTCATTCGGATCTTTATCTTTCATGATTTAAGGCTTTGTTTTACGTTTCAATAAATTAAAAGTAGTTAATTCATGTTGGAATATGAAATTGTACAAGAATATAAAATCATTGCTCATTAACGTCCAAGTATAGTTATCCCAACCGCATTTCACTTCGAACGGCTAATAGGCGTTGCTTCCAGTAACGACAATGTAACGTAAATGCCTGTATAATAATGATTTACAATAGGAGTCTCCGCCCAATGCATGAGAAACCTTCCTTAAAAGATTAGAATTTATACGAGAAGCCGCCAAGAACTTGAAAGCCTCGAACCGGGTAATTATTATAGATCTGGTAGTTTCCTCCAAATATATTCCTCAGTTCGAGGAATAATCCAGCTCGGTCGGTAAATGAAAGATCTGCTCCTATATTTAAATCATGTACCGTATTTAGGCTGATTGTTTGAGCAGTACTATCTCTGGCTTTAATTCCTTCGAGCAAGAAATAAGTCAGCCTGATTCTTAATTTATCGAGGAGATAAATATTCGTGGTGAAGTCTGTTTCGAATCGAGGTTTGTGCCATGCTTCGGCCTGGTCTACTGTTGTGTAATTATTTATGGCTGCAGACAGTGACAGGTCGAGGTTTTTGTTTACCATGAACTTAGCGTTTCCAGAAATTCTATTGTTTACAGCTCCTCCATTATCAAATACCAAACCAAAGCGGGCCGTATCCAAAGCATTATTATCAAAAAACATTAATCGTTTAAAATGTAAATAATTGTAGCTCAAGGCATAACCAAACCTTTCTGTAATTTTCCCTTTTAGTCCAAAATCTATAGAAACATCATTAATGTTATTATTTGCTACGACTGTACTATCCAGGTATAGATTGTCACGGTATAATTGTTTAAGACTTAAGCGTTCTATATTTCCAGCGTAAGTAAGATTTAGGGTGTGATTTTTAGCTAATTCATAGCTCGCTCCAAGCACCGGGTATACATAGAACTTTCCTTCGTTTAGATCCTGAGGGTCGTTTTGGTAAAACCCTTCTAGTCCAGCTACAAAAGTGAACGGAGACCATAAATAGCTTATTTTAGGGCTTAATCGTACAAAATTTCGATTTAAAGAATTCCCGACAGCATCATCCTGATTCGCAAGTGAATAGCTCGCATCTAAATCTAGTTGCCATTCTTTTGCTAGTTGCCAATAAAGATCGTAGTTAACATCAAACAAAAACTCACTGGTATTATGATTGTTAGATAAATAGTTGGCCTTAAGTTCAAGCGATTGATCGCTATCGTTTTTGGTATTATTATCAGCCATTTTTAAAGCTACATTAAACTGATTCAGTTTTTGCTTATGCACTTCTTGATTGAAGCCAGGAGCTTCAATCTGGGCAAGGTCATACCCATACATGCTATACGACTGGTTTGTAAAACCTAGCTTACCCGAAAGCACCACATTATTAAGGAAATACTTACTATCCAATCCTAGTGCGGTTAGCCCCTGCCCGCTAAATTTATCGGCGATGGGTCCTTTACCTGAGGAATAATGGTTGAAGTACATATTAAACATAAACTCATCGCTGCGCTTATTGCCCGCATTAAGCAGTATATAGGGAGAATTATAATTTCCGTATCCTATCTTGGCGGTAAGTCCGTAGAATTTCTCTAAGGGTGTATTTCGCATTGTTTTTGGACGAACGATAACCTGAAGTGAAGGCAAACTATAACTGATTTCGCTAAAGTTGTATTGGAACGCCATTGGTTTAACCGTTGGAGCGCTTATATCAATCGCCTTAAATCTCCTTGATACCGGTCTAAGGCTAATCACCTTATCCTTTTCTATTACCACTTGGGCATTTTCTATACCGCCAGCGGGCTTTTCCCATTTCTCCTGGGCACCGACACTGAGAGCCACTAAAAGCGATGCTATAAGAAGATAATATTTAATTTCCTTGACCATTAGACGATGTATCAATTTCAATAGTGTTTAAGGAATCTGGTATAAGGTTCACTTCCTTAGTCTCCTCATTAGTAACATATTCGTACCGATCGGTAGCCGATTGTACTGTATTGGGATCAGTAGAGTTGTCTATAATAGATTGTAAAGTAGCCTTTGCCTGAAAGTACTCTTTCATAGCAATAAAATTCTCAGAAACTAATAGGAAGCCTTTATCGAGCCATTCTGAATATATACCATACTGCTCAGGAATAACATATAGTGCCTCATTCGAATTTATGTAATCTTCCTGCTGATGTAGGATAAGACCGATATAATACTGAGCCTCTGCTCCATTCTTGTCTTTTGCCAACTCGGTTGTACGTTCAAAGTTGAGTAGCGCATTTTCAAACTGACCTAAATTTAAGAGTGTTCGTCCTTTCTTAAGTGTTGCCGCAACAATAAAGTCATTTCGACTACCTCCATTTTCAATTAATAGATCGATATAATATAATGTAGAATCATAATTCGCCTGCTCAAAATATCCGTTCATTAGGCCCATCCAGCTTCTTAGTTTCTGGTTATTGCTTATGGCTATTTCCGAGAGCTCACGATAGAATCTATTCGATGCATTATAATTAAGATTCTCAAACTCAATATCCGCGATGCGCTCTGAAATTCTGTGAAGACGACTTTCGCCACCCTCTTTATATAACTCATAATAAACGGATAAGGCCGAATCTGTTCGATTGACCCGGTATAGCGATTCTGCAAGAAGATACTTTACTTCATTAGTATTGAAATCGTTAGGATATGCACTTAGGAAGCTCGCAAGCCCTTGAGCTGCTTTTTCGTACTGTTGGCTATTATACAGCCCTTTTAGTGATTCAAACTCTACTTTTTCAAGTCCGCTGATATCCGGATTTTCCTTTCTGAAATCAGCTAATATTTGTTCAAATTCCGGTCCATTCCCCTGCAAACGAAGTGATTCCTGCAATCCTATTAATGCGTCGCTAATTCCGGGGCTGTTGGGATATTTCTCAATAAACTGCTTATACAGAAGTACAGTTTGATCGTAATTACGCAAATTAAAGTTGGCCACAGCAGAGCGCTCAAGGGAGAAAGCCACGTAAGGGCTACGTGGTTTTTCTGAAATCAACTTATCGAAAGTAGCAATGGCTTCATCGTAACGCTCTTTTTTCAAATGAATTAATCCCTTGTCAAACAGTGCATCATCGTAAAAAGCCGAAGAAACGTATACATTAATAACACGATCGAGATATCGTATTGCATCTCCAGACCTATCTAATATTCCATAGATTACGCCAGCCTGATAATAGGCATAATCCTTCTCAACAATATTGCTGCGAATGGCATCTCCGAAGTATTTAATCGCGCTATTATAATCTTTCCCAACATAATAACAGTCCGCCAACCTAACCAAAGCATCGCCAAAATTGATATCCTCTTCACCAACACTATTTACATAGGACTTAAAATCAATTAAGGCATCGCTGTACTTGGCCGTATTGTAGAGGGCATAACCGCGACCATAGCGGGCCTTCCAGTAACCATCTGTATCGGCATCCCTACCTATTTTTATCGCTGCATTATAATAAGGAAGTGCTAATTCGTACCTTCTACCGATTGAGTAAGCCTCAGCTAGCCATAAATTGGCTTTCAAAGAATATGAATTTTCTATGGGTTGCGATAAAGATTGCTCAAAATATGATATCGCCTGGGTAAACTCTCGGTCGTTATAATAATCTACCCCATAATGAAAGGTTGCCTGCTGATAGGCTCTTCGTATTGTTTCTGATTTCTGCTCTAAGGAATTAATATAATCCAGTGCAGGTTTATAATTTCTGGTATTAACGAAAGCTTGTGCTAATATATCATCGGCCACTGCTGTATATTGGCTCAAAGGGAAATCTGATCTAAATGCTGTTAATAGTGTAATTGATTCAGAATAACGCCCCAGAGTATACGCTAGTTTACCCGACGTTATAGCGGCCTCTTCCTTTAGATCTCCTGCAAATTTATTATCACTGACCGATTTAAAGGCAGTAAAGGCAAATTCAGGGTTATCCACCTTGAGATAAAGCTTACCCAATGCAAAAGAGGCCATCGCCCCTACTTTGTTTCCTTGGCCTGCAATTGATTTCAGAAGCTGCATCGCTCTCTCTGTATTACCCGTATTCGCAGCTGCTATTCCAAAGTGATATACCGATTGTGCCGTGAATTTTTCAGTTTTATATGCTTCAGAAAAATAGTAATAAGCGTCAGAATACTTTTCGGTTTCGAAATACGCTTCACTTAGTAATATACTCATCTGACCCTTTTGTTGTGTACGAGAATCACCGTCTAAAATCGGCTTCGTGTATTTTATGAGTTCAGCATACTGCTGCGACTTATAATAGATCGATGTTATCATATAAGGAACAGACGTGGCAAATGCTTTGTCTTTCTCAATAAAAAGATAATCCTTTAGAGCAGCCGCATAATCAGCCTGATCGTATTCAATAAACCCGGCATAATAATGAGCTGGCCCTTTAAATGAACTTGATGATTTCTTTACTTTATTGAACTCTGTGAGTGCTTTGGTGAAGTTTTTAGTTGCGAAATAGCTATAGCCTAGTTTGTATTGGACCACCGCCTTATTGCTTTTGTCGATTACTTTTTGGTCTACTTTTGCGAGGTAAGTTATTGCTTCCTTATATTTTCGATCCTGAAAAAAGTATTCTCCCATTTCCAGGTACGCCAAACCACTTTGAGGAGAATTTGGGTGCTCTCGAATGAAATCCTGAATTAACTTTTCACCATCGAGATGGTAAAGTTTTAAGGCACATAAGGCATCATAGTATTCGGCTTCTATAGCATAGGTATCATCCTGGGTATGTAAATACTGTTGAAAATAGTCGCGAGCACCACCAAAGTTGTTTTCATCCATCAAATATTTCCCGGTTTCAAAAAGCACATTGCTTGAGTTTTGCGATACCGTTGCCTGTGCGTGTGCACCGTAACTATGGGAAAAGCAGAATAAAAAAATAATGAGATTTCGGATAAACATTCTATACTGTAATATCTAGTGTATTAACTTAAAAACAAGCTGCCTTAGTATGTTTTCTCCAGTTAAAGAAGGGCTATCTACTCCTTTTATTTCCAGATCGGCCTGATAAACATGCTGAATATTTGTCATTACTGAATAATACGGATAATTGCGGGCACCCGTTAGGTAATCTTTAACAAAATATGGATTTACTTTTAAAAGCTTTGCTAAATTCTGGGGTGACTTATCCTTACTTTGATGAACGAGTAAAATTTTGTTGAATAATGTATAGATCAGAGCAATAATAGGGATGGGGTGATGGTCTTTTGGGTTTGCGCCAAAGTATTTGATAATTCTATTTGCCTTTAACTTATCGCGCATCAATATCGCGTTTTGCAGTTCGAAAACACTGTATTCTTTACTTATACCAATATTTTTTTCTACGAGCTTATCATCAATAACCGACCCCTCTTCCAGATTAATGAGCAATTTGCTGATCTCATTCGAAAGTCGCTCCAGATTATTCCCAATATGATCAGCAATAATTCTAGTGGCCAATTCGGTTATCCGAAACCCTTTAGCCGCTAAATAACGGTTTATCCATTCTGGGACTTGATATTCCCTTAATCGTTCGGCCGTAAGCACCGCTGCATTCTTTTTTATTGCCTTTGCCAACGTAGTTTTACCATCGAGTTTGCCATATTTATAGCAAAAAACAAGGATTGTACTGGGCAATGGGTTGTTTACGTATGCTTCTAATAGCGCTCTACCTTCTTTGTTCTTAAAATCTGGCAAGAGGTGTGCTTCTTTAACAATAACAACTTGCCTTTCGGCCATCATAGGAAACCGCTTGGCATTCGTAAGCACTTCATGCATCTTACTATCCCTGCCATACATTATGGTAAGATTAAATCCTTTCTCGGCTTCACTTAGCAGATTGTCTTCTATATAATCACTGACCTGATCAATGTAAAAAGACTCCTCTCCCTGCAAAAAATAAATAGGATTTATTTTATTTTCTTTAAGATTATTTAGTATTTCTGTTGCAGGCATGAAATTTGTGTAGATAAAGAACAATTATAGAAAAGTTATATGTTGTAAGAAAGCAATTGATAACTTTGGTATCTTTAGGATGTTAAATTTTAATTTATAATGAGGAAACAACATTTTTTAGCATTATTAATTCTGGTTGGCAGTGCTGCTTATGCACAAGATGGAACAGATATATATCTGTTTAATTTTAATATTGATCAAGATCAATTTAGTTTAAGCAACCCGAGAAACATCACCAATTCCCCCGGCTACGATAACCAACCATTTTTCCTGCCAGATGGACAAAGTCTACTTTATTCATCGGATGATGGCTTTGGACAAACCGATATTTACCGCTATAATATACAGGCGGGTAATGAGCGTCGTTTAACATTCACACCAAATAGTGAATATAGCCCTACCGTTACACCCGACGGGAAGTACTTTAGCTGTATCATATTGGAGCGTGATGGGAAACAATTCTTATGGAAATACCCTCTGCAAGGAGCCGTGCCACAGAAGGTGACTAAAGAGCATCCTATTGGGTATCATTGCTGGATTAATGACAATAAACTTGGTGTATTTGTAGTCGGTGAGCCTAATAAGTTAAAGATTGTTGATTTACCAAGCGATAAGTCAACATCAATAGCTAATCATCCAGGTACAACACTTCAGCTGATTCCGAATAATCCTACCCATATGACCTATGTGGATCTTGGTGATCAACATAACTGGAAGGTAATGGAATTAAATACCGAAACTAATGAAACTACGGAGTTGCTTAAGTCATTAAAAAACTCTCAGTATTATACCTGGACAAATAGCAGCATCCTCATAATGGGCGATGGCAAACGTTTGTACAAGTTCGACCCTGCGAAGGATAAAGATTGGGTAGAAATGGCTAACCTTAGCGACTATGGCATCAGCGATTTTACTCGAATAGCCGTTAGCCCAACGGGTAATCTATTAGCGATCGTAGTTAACGAATAAGTTAAATAAGCTTCTTATAACAGAAACATTTTGCACTTAGTTGTCTTCAACTAAGCAAGCTTAACGCGTATAGTTCCTAAAGCCGCCCTATTATCAATCAATAATTTCGATGATGATATACAAGT